>CALGAJ010000015.1 GCA_937951975.1 uncultured Desulfotignum sp. | reverse complement strand
TTTTTTTCCTACTGGCAGTCCCATACCATTGTACTGAAAATGTACCGGGCCCAGCCCCTGGAGCGGTCCCAGGCACCGGGACTGCATGATACCGTGGCAAGGCTGGCCCAGCGGGCCTGCCTGCCCATGCCCAAATTGTATGTGATTCCCGAGCAGGCCCCCAATGCCTTTGCCACGGGCAGGGATCCGGAGCACGGGGTGGTGGCGGTGACGGAAGGACTGTTGCGGCTGATGGACCAGGAGGAACTCGAAGGGGTCCTGGCCCATGAACTGGGTCATATCAAGAACCGGGACATCCTGATCTCCACCATTGTGGCGACCCTGGCCGGGGCCATCATGTTCGTGGCGTCCATGGCCCGGTTTTCCGCCATTTTCGGGGGCAGAGACAGTGAAGAAGGCGGCCCCGGAATCGTGGGGGTCATTATCCTGTCCATCCTGGCGCCGCTGGCGGCCATGATGGTGCAGATGGCGGTGTCCCGGTCCAGGGAATACCTGGCCGATGCCGCGGCGGCCCAGGTCACGGGCCGGCCCCAGGGGCTGGCTTCCGCCCTGAACAAACTCGGGGAATATACCCGCCGGGGGGCTGGGGTGAATGCCAATCCATCCACGGCCCACATGTTTATTGTCAATCCTTTGTCCGGCAAACGATTGGCTGGTCTGTTCTCCACGCATCCCCCTCTGGAGGACCGGATCCGGCGGCTGACCGGAGCCGGATCATCCAATGATTCCGGTCCCATGGAATCAAAGGAACAAAAATCCACCATGACCGAGCAGAGCCGGAAGTTCTGGGATTCTTTGTCATGATATGCCAACGCCTTTTTTTAAAAAATATCTGACACGTTGATCGTCACATAAAATTCAACCAGAGAATACCGTATCGACTGCTTGACTCCTGCGGTGCCACCCTTTATGGTAATGAAACCTGAAACCAACCGGCATCATGAACCGCATGGAGGATAGGAATGAGTCTGCTGAAAAAACTAAAGGGATTCCGGCTGCAGATGCGCACAGAATACCCTTTTGGCTGGTCCATTGTCATGGGCAGTTTTTTCATTTTTCTGGTGATCCTGTTCGGTACATCCGGCTATATGGCGCTGGAAGGGTGGAGTTTCATCGAAAGTGTGTACATGGTGATCATCACCCTTTCCACGGTCGGGTTCATGGAAGTGAGACCTTTGTCCGATATCGCCCGGATCATGACCATGCTGGTGATTTTCGGAGGCGTGGGCGCATTTTTTTATCTGGGTGGTTCTCTGGCCCAGATGCTTGTGGAGGGAAAATTTCAGAACATTCTCGGGAGGCGCAGGGTGCAGAAAATCATTGATGAACTTACCGGCCATTACATTATCTGCGGGTACGGCAGAATCGGCCGGGTGGTGGCACAGGGAATCAAAAAAGAAGGGTTTGACGTGGTGGTTATTGAAAAAAAACAAACCGCCCTGGAGCAGCTGGAACAGAAAAAAATGCTGTTCATTCCCGGAGATGCCACCATGGATGAGGTGCTTTTGTCTGCCGGATTGAAAAAAGCCAGGTGCCTGATCACGGCCCTGGCTGAGGATGCCGCCAACGTGTTTGTCACCCTGACATCCCGGCAGCTGAATCCGGATATCACCATTGTCGCACGGACCGATACGGAATCGCATGTGTCACGGTTGAAGCAGGCCGGAGCGGAGCGGGTTTTCATGCCGTATAATATCGGGGGCCTCCGCCTGGTTCAAAGTGTGCTCAGACCGACGGCCACCAGCCTGATGGATCTGGCCATCCGGGGGGACATCAACCTGCAGATGGAAGAGCTGCCGGTATCAGACCGATCCGAAATGGTGGGGAAGATGGTCAAAGATTCCGGAATCCGGCCCCGGTTTGATATCCTTATTGTCGGAATCAAACAATCCTCCGGCGACATGGTGTTCAACCCGGGTCCGGAAACCGTGATCGGCGCAGGGGATCTGCTCATCGCACTGGGCAAGCCTGAAAATCTTCAAAAACTGCAGAAAGTGTCGGATCCGGGTGCCTGCTGAGAGTTTGGTCAAATATCGGGTTTTTTTTCTTGGATCACCTGTCCCCGTGAGGTAAATGAGATGCCCTGCTGGGTTTTGGCGCCGATCATCACGGTTTCGATGATGGGGGGATTCACCGCCTTGGATGCCTCCCATTCCACTAGAAAACTGGCCCCGGATCCGCCGGCTTTGTCTGACTCATGGACCACATAGCGGGTGGCGGACATTCCCGCCAGCGTAACCGGGTCTTTCAGGTATTCTTCCAGTATTTTTCCTTGGGAATTAAAATAGGTGACTTTGGTGATGGTAATTGCATCATCCGGATCCGTGTTCCGGATACTCAGGGTCACGGCCAGCATAAACTGCCGTTCCCTGTCACCGATGTAGATATGGGAGTAGACCGGGACATAGACCCCCTGTCCCTGGGACAGGAGAACCGTTTTCCCGTCTCCGGCACCTGCCGTTGCCGTTGTCAGGCTGACCAGAAAGATGATGTAAATTATTGAACGGAAAATATGAATCGGCAATGTCATTTCAGGTCCTTTTTTTTCTGCCTGATCCATTGCCGGAGTGTGTGGACAATCCGTTTGGATCAGTGATTGAAAAAACAATTTACCCCAAGGGGGCTGATGTCATAAAATATGGCATCGTTATCCCCCATTGTCAACAACGCCGAATGCAACAGGAGACACAAAGAAAATGAAATACATCGGCGCCCATGTCAGTATCCGCGGGGGTGTGGAAAACGCGCCGGTCAACGCCAAAAAGATCGGTGCCAAATCGTTTGCCATGTTCACCAGAAACCAGCGGCGATGGTCTTCCCCTCCCCTGACCGAAAAAAATATTTCTGGATTCAAAGAGCAGTGCCGGGAGCACGGATTTGATCCGTCGGTCATTCTTCCCCATGACAGCTATCTCATCAATCTGGGGCATCCTGATCCGGCCGGGCTGGAAAAATCAAGAACCGCTTTTTGCGAGGAGATGGAACGGTGTGCACAGCTGGGCCTGAGATATCTGAACTTTCACCCGGGCAGCCACCTGAACAAACTGTCACCGGAACAGTGCCTGGACCGCATTGCCCAGTCCATGGATCTGGCGCTGGAGAAAACAGCCGGTGTGACGGCCGTGATCGAGAACACCGCCGGCCAGGGCACCAACCTGGGGTTTCGGTTCGACGACCTGGCCCGGATTATCGACCAGGTGGCTGATAAAACCCGGGTGGGGGTCTGTCTGGACACCTGTCATCTGCACGGGGCCGGGTACGATATCCGAACCGCTGCCGCATTCGGGAAAACCATGGAGGAATTTGACCGGATCATCGGCCTGCAATATCTTTCGGCCCTGCATCTCAACGATTCCAAAAAGGATTTCAACTCCCGGGTGGACCGGCACGAAAGCATCGGCAAAGGTGAATTGGGTCTTGAACCGTTTGAATTTATCATGAACGATGCCCGTTTCGACAACATGCCCCTGGTGCTGGAAACCCCGGATGATTCCCTGTGGGAAGCGGAAATTCGTTTGCTGTATGATCTGATTCTGTAACCTTCCCTGATCTGTTCCGTTCTTGAAGCGAAAAATTTTTTCTATGATGTCAATTCAGGACTGGCATCCGGGCTGAAAAGCGGATATAAGAAAAGTTTCATCAATTTTTTTGGAGGAAAGGAAACATGAAAAAAACAGGTTTGGTGGGATGGCGGGGCATGGTGGGGTCCGTGCTCATGGAACGGATGATGGCGGAGAATGATTTTGACAGGATCACCCCGGTTTTTTTCACCACCTCCCAGGCCGGACAGAAACCCCCGGATGTGGGAAAGCAGTCCCCGGCCCTGATCGATGCCCATGACATCGACGCGCTCATGGAAATGGAGATCATCATCTCCTGCCAGGGGGGAAGCTATACCGAAGCGGTGCGGCCGAAGCTGGTGGAAAACGGGTGGAAAGGGTTCTGGATCGATGCGGCGTCCACCCTTCGCATGGTTGACGACAGCGTCATCGTGCTGGACCCGGTGAACCGGAAAGTGATCGATGACGCCCTGAACCGGGGCATCCGAAACTATATCGGGGGCAACTGCACCGTGTCCCTGATGCTCATGGCCCTGGGCGGTCTGTTTGAAAATGATGTGGTGGAATGGCTCACCTCCATGACCTACCAGGCCGCATCCGGCGCCGGTGCCAAAAACATGACCGAACTGGTGGCCCAGATGCGGGCCATCGGCGATGCGGCGGCCCCGATTCTGGATGATCCGGCGTCCGCCATCCTGGACCTGGACCGGAAGGTGACGGACACCCTGCGCTCAGGTGAATTTCCCACAGCCAGCTGGGGGGTGCCCCTGGGGGCCAGCCTGATTCCCTGGATCGACCGGGCCATGGAAAACGGCCAGACCCGTGAGGAATGGAAAGGGTTTGTGGAAACCAACAAGATCCTGGGCCGGTCCGGCAATCCCGTGCCCATTGACGGCCAGTGCGTCAGAATCGGGGCCATGCGGTGTCACAGCCAGGCGTTCACCATCAAACTGAAAAAAAATTTGCCTCTGGCCGATATCGAAGCCATGCTGGCATCCAACAACGACTGGGTCAAAGTGATCCCCAACACCAAAGACCAGACCGTCACCGACCTGACGCCTGCGGCGGTCACCGGCACGTTGACCGTGCCCGTGGGCCGGATCCGCAAGATGACACTGGGAGATGACTATCTCACGGCGTTTTCCGTGGGGGATCAGCTGCTGTGGGGGGCGGCTGAGCCATTGCGCCGGATCCTCAATATCATCTTGTGAAAAAACAGTGATGGAAACAGGTCAAAGAAGGACGTGACATCTTTCAGGAATCAAAAATTGCAAAAATCGTAAAATGTCACGTCCTGAAGTCTGTTTTCAGGCACAGCATCAGGACAAAGGCGGTGGCTGCAATCAGTATCAGGGCGGTAAATGCGGCCGTGTAGTTCAGGAACCGGTCAAACATCAACCCGGTGACAAAAGGCCCGATGGCCCCTCCCGTGGTGCCGAAACACACCACAATGCCGAACAGGCCGCCATGGGCCCGGATTCCGAACAGTTCCGCCACAATCGGGGAGATGGCCGTGAAAAACCCGCCGTGGGCAATGCCGTAAATGACGGCGAAAGCATACAGCTCCCACAGGGTATCGGCCCGGGTGAGCCAGATCAGGGCCGTGAGTAGCAGAATGAAACTGATCACCATGATCCGCTTGCTGCCGGTGTGATCGATGAGCAGGCCGCCGGAGAGCCGGCCGGCCATGGATACGGCCCCGATGGCGGCCAGGATGCCGGCGGCCCGGTGCGGGGAGATCCCCATGTCTCTACCATACGGGACGATATGCAGCATGATGCTCATCAGGCAGAACACCAACAGCAGGTTGGACAGGCACAGCAGCCACAGCCGGGGGGATTTCAGGGCCAGGCGGTAATCGATGCCCGCGGTCTGGACCGGCCGGATCACGGCGTCTGAAACAGCGGGGATCTGACCGGCCGGATCTGTCCGGCCGGCATCGTACAGGTCCGGGTCCCGGTAAAGGAACTGGGCGATGATCATGAGCAGGGCAAATGCCGTGATCCCCAGAATGATGAAGGCGTTCTGGTATCCAAAGGCGGCAATGAGAAGACTGGCCAGGATCGGGATGGTAAACTGGCCGGCCCCGGTGCCCACCTTGACGATACCCGTCATTTTTCCCCGGTTTCCGGCAAACCACCGGGCAATGGTGCTCAAGGCAATGACATCGACGGCAGACAGCCCGATCCCAAAGATCAGACCGAATACCAGATAGAGCTGGAGCAGGGTCTCGGCCCGGGAAACCAGGCCGAATCCCAGTCCCAGGAAAACGGCGGCAACGCTCATGATCACCCGGGGGCCGAACCGGTCGTTGAGCCGGCCCACCATCATGCCGAACAGGCCGGCGATGAAAAACGCAATGGATGACGCGCCGGCAATGGCCCCCCTTGACCAGTCAAACGCTTCCATCAAAGGATTGAAAAACACCCCAAAGGAGATATAGGTGCCGATGCCCACGGCCTGGACAGTGAAGCAGGCTCCTGTGATGATCCGGCCATAGCGGTCCCGGCTTTTCCGGGCACGCGGTCGGCTCATGCGGGAACCGCTTTCCGGATCACCCGGTCCGGGGGGCCGGTGAGGGTGGCCTGGATCACGCGTTCCATGAAGATGGGATCTCCTGAGGCGGTTTTCGGGGCCTTGTCTTTGATGGACAGGGTCACGGTGCGGCAGGAGGTGCCGGCGGCCCGTCCCAGGTCCCGGACCTTTTCCACCAGGGTGTCCCGGGCAAAGTCATGGGCCGCGTCAAAGTCATTGAACTGACGGGTGCCTGCGATGCCTTCCACCATGAATCCACCCTGATGGCCAGGGGTGATGCGGATCTGGCGGTGCACCATCACATCCGAGGTGATGGCGCCGATGGCATTGGCTACGTCCGCGTCTTCCGGCAGAATCGCTTCCGCGCCCAGGGCCCGGGCCGCTTCCGGCAGGAAAAACCCGATGGGGGCTCCGATGCCGATCACCGGCCGTTTCAGGTCGATGCGCACCTGATAATCCGGGCTCCCCCCGGCCATGAGGTTGTCGATCAATGCCCGGCACACCGGGCAGGAAGTCAGTCCGTCCGGATCGATCTCGTCATCCAGCTGCCGCTTGAGCAGTTCCAGGGTCAGGCACCGGATCCCCTTGTCCATGAGCCGATCGATCATCTTTTCCAGGTCCATGCCGGCCAGCCGGGCCATGAATCCGGCATAGGTCAGGGCTGCCTCCCGGTCCCACCGGGTGAATTTCTCCTGAATATGCAGCAGGTCGGTGAAGGTCAGGCCGCACCGCTGGATGGCGAACCGCTCTTCCAGCCGGGCCAGGGGCAGGCCCGCTTCCGTGAGGACCCCGGTTGCCGTGATCAGCTCTTCAATGGAATGGGGGCGCCGGGTTACCCGGGTCATCACCTGTTCTTCCATGGGTGCAAGATGCGTCAGGTTTACTGATCCGGTGGCGGTGATGATCTGCATTTTCCGGGTGGCCGTGGTGAACCGGTTCAGGTGGTGATGGATATATTCCAGGGCCTTGTCCGTTCCAGGCCGGTGGGAGGCCAGCCAGGCAATCGGCGCCACCCGGCCGGGGCCGATGATAAATTCCCCTTTTTCAAATAGAATCCGGCTGTCACCGCCCAGGCCGGTGGTGCGGATGTCCAGGGCCTGGACATGGGTGCGGCGGCCCCCGACCCGGGACCCTTTTTCATTGAGGCGCACCAGGTTGTTTTTCAAGTCGGCCGTGTCTGTGGTGGTGCCGCCCATGTCCACCACCAGGGCATCGGTTCTGCCGGTAAGATGCCGGGCGCCGGCCACGGACGCGGCAGGGCCCGACAGAATGGTTTCCACGGGCCGTTGTTTTGCCATGGCTGCATCCATCAGGGTCCCGTCCCCTTTGACCACCACGATGGGAGCCGTGATATCAAACCGTTCCAGCACCTGTTCCAGGTCCGTGAGCAGGTGCTTGAGCCGGGGAATGATCCGGGCGTTGAGCATGGCCGTGACGGCCCGGGTTTCAAAATTCAGGGTGTCGGACAGCTCATGGCCGCAGCTGACAAACAGGCCGGTATGGTCGGTGAGGATCTGTTTCACCGTCAGCTCGTGGGCCGGATTCACGGCCCCGGCATAGCCGGACACGGCAAAGGCCGTGACCCCGTGGCGGTGCATCATCTCATCGGCGATCCGCCGGACCTGGTCCGGGTCCACGGGCGCCTTTTCCCGGCCGGCAATATCCAGTCTGCCGGAGATCACGGCTTTGGGGGAATAGGCAATAGTGTGTTCGTCCAGCCCCGGGGGCGGCATCAGAAGCATGCCCACGGGCTGGCCTTCGTTTTCCACAATGGCGTTGGTGGCCAGGGTGGTGGACAGGGCCACCAGGGCGATCTCACTGAGCTGATCCGGGTCCAGCTGCGAGAGCGCGTTCTCGATGCCGATGGTGAAATCCCATTTGGTGGTCAGGGCCTTGGCCTTGCTTACGGTAGCGCGGCTTTCCAGGTCATAGACCACGGCATCCGTGTAAGTGCCGCCGGCATCGATGCCCAGTCCTGTCCGGATTTTCAGATCAGCGTCCATTTCCGGACGGTCGGACGGGACCACACATTCGGTTTCCTGTGCGGCAGCGCCGGCACCCGGGCCCCACACCGGGCTGGCGGAAAGCGTCGATCCCACCGGATCAAACGTGATGGTATGGCCGGGGGGCACCACCAGAATATCCGGGGTGGATTCCGTGACTGTCAGCATCCGGTGGATCAGGCCCTGATTCCCCTTGATCCGTTCAAACCGCCACCCGTATTCATCGGCCATCTCCTTGGCCATCTGTTCATACCTGGCGGCCTGCCCGGACCGGGTTTCGATGAACGCGGCCCGCTGATAGTTTTTCTGCCAGGAGTTGAGAAATGCAAAGGTGTGGTCGGCTGCGGTCCGGCCATGGGATTTTTTCACATCCTCATACACCAGCTGCCGGTCCCCGAACCAGGCCCGGCCCCGGCGCTGGGAGACCGGCACCGCTTTTTCCTCGCACCACCCGGCAGACAGGTAATAGGTGCCGGGAAACTGCTTGAACTGTTCCCGGTAGGCGGCATCACCTCCCAGAAACAGGGAGATGCAGTCATGTACTTTGGGGAGCACCAGGGACACGGTCCGGGCGGTCAGTCCGACGGTGCCCTTGCCGCAGACCCCGTATCCGATGATGATCCGGTCCGCATCCCCTTGAT
>CALGAJ010000014.1 GCA_937951975.1 uncultured Desulfotignum sp. | reverse complement strand
CCCAGCTCAAACGTGATGCCGGAAAACAAGGATTTTTGTCCATACCCTTTGGTCAGGTTGTGCACCTGGATCAATTTCCGGGTCTGGCGGCCGGTGCCGGTGAAATCCATGTCCACCCGGGCGGTGTGGCGGTTTCTTTCTTTGAGCGCGTCCAGGGCCTGACGTAAATTTTCTGCCTGATCAATGCGGAACTTGGCTTTGGTGGACCGGGCCTTGGCCCCCTGGCGAAGCCATTCATCCTCCCGCCGCATTTTGCTGGCCATGGATGCCTGCTGTTTTTCCTGGGCTGTGAGAAATTTGTTCCGTTCCTGTTCAAACATCCGGTAGCCGCCCTGAATCTTGAAATATCCTTTGGGATAATATTTTGCGATTTCCAGGGTCCCGGCGCAGGTGTTTTCCAGAAAAGCCCGGTCATGACTCACCACGATAAAGGAAAACGATGCAGATTTAAGAATCTGCTCCAGCCACAGAATGCCATGGATATCCAGATGGTTGGTGGGTTCGTCCAATAACAGAAGATCCGGGTCCATGCACAGGGCACGGGTGATGGCCAGTCGTTTTTTCCATCCTCCGGACAGGTTTTCAACCTGGACAGTTGTATCTGCAAATCCGCCTTTTCCCAGGGCCTGGTTCACCCGCCGGTGTTTTTCCCTGTCATCCATGGGTAACGGAGCCAGGCAGTCAAACAGCACGGCCTCCACAGTATGTTCCGGATTCAGGCGGTCTTCCTGGGAAAGGTACACGATGCGGCAGGTTTTTTGTATGCTGATCTCTCCGGTATCCGGCAAAGTCTCACCGGCAATGAGTTTGAGCAATGTGGACTTGCCGCTGCCGTTGCTGCCGATCAGTCCCAGTTGTTCCCCGGATTTAAAATCAATATTCAGGTCTGAAAAAAGGGTATCATCACCATAGGATTTGGATATGTCGGACAAGGTAAACAAAACGGACATAAAACACCTGACATTAGGAATGGTTGCGGATGCGCCGGTAGACCCGGATCATTTTGATCAAAAACGTGATGACCAGGGCCGCACTGATCAAAAGCACAAAACTGGCGGCAAAAAATGTCATGATAAAAGAAAACGGATCCGGCAGCTGATACGAGGAAATGAGCAGATCCAGGCCGAACAGGAAAAAAAATACAGATACCAGAAGCAGCAGTATCTGGAATATCCACCATGTATGTTTCAGTTGAACCAAAAACCCATCCTTACGGGAAAATTGATAAAAAAATTGTGGCACACCTTACCGGCTGGGGCAAAAAAAATCAAATCAATATTGATTATTCACCCGGGGTTCCTATATTAAAGACTCGTAACCATCTTTAAAAATCACACAGACAGCCTAACCGTTTCAATTCAGGGGGAAACCGCATCCATGAGAATCCTGCTGGTGGAAGATGATGAAAAAATTACCCGGTTTGTGGAAAAAGGGCTTCATTCCGCCGGATTTGCAGTGGATACGGCCGCCACCGGACCGCTGGGATTTGAAAAAGCGTTTGAAACGTCCTATGATACATTGATCATCGATATCATGCTGCCGGAAATGGACGGGTTTTCTCTGATCCGCCGCATCCGGAAACACAAAAACAATACGCCCATAATTGTGCTGAGCGCCCGGGGGCGGGTGGATGATCGCGTCAAGGGGCTGGAAGCCGGGGCAGATGATTATCTGACCAAGCCGTTTGCCTTTTCCGAACTGCTGGCCAGAATCCAGGCACTGATCCGCCGGGCCGGCAATGTAACGGATCCGGTGGTACTCACATGCAGGGATCTGAAAATGGATATTCTGAAACGCCGGGTGTTCCGGGGCGATGACCCCATCGATCTCCAGCCCCTGGAATTTTCTCTGCTGGAATACCTGCTGCGGAACAAAAACCGGGTGGTGTCCAAAACCATGATCATGGAGCATGTGTGGGACTATAATTTCGATCCCATGACCAATGTGGTGGAAGCGAGGATCTGCCGGTTAAGAGACAAAGTGGACAAAGAGTTTCCCAACCGGCTGATACATACCGTACGCGGGGCCGGATATGTGATAAGGGATTCAGATGCCTGATCTGTTCAGGACCATCCGGTTCCGGTTGACGCTCTGGTTCACGGGTGTTTTTTCCATATCCGCTGCCGTGGCATTTATCCTGTTCTATTATCTGGCCGTCCAGACCCTCCAGGATCAGATCGATGAAGAGCTGATGGACAAAGCCGCTCAGTTTTCGTCCGTCATCCGTCAAAGCGGGATGAGAGGGGCCGGCAACCTGGCGGTGATCGAATCCAAGGCCGCCGGCGAAAAAATGATTTTTTTCAGGCTTCTGCATCCCACCGGCGAGGTGTTTGCGTCATCACACATGTCTTACTGGAAAGATATCCAGGTGGACCATGATCTGCTGCACCAGCTGATAGAAACAAAATCCCCGGTGTTTGATACCCGCTTGATGGACAATGTTCACAAGGCCCGTATTTTATACACATTTGTGGCACACAATGCGATTTTGCAAACCGGGATCACCATGGAATTCCAGTCCCGGTTTCTCAGTGCGTTCAAGCGGGTGTTCATGGTGGCCATGGGGTTCATCATCGGATTTTCCGCTCTGTCCGGGTGGTTTCTGGTGCAAAAAGCCCTCTTTCGGGTGGACACCATCACACGCACCGCCAAAAGCATTACCGGCTCCAGTCTTCAGAAACGGGTGCCGGTCACGGGCAGCAAAGATGAACTGGATGATCTGGCCAGCACCTTCAACCAGATGCTGGACCGGATCCAGTCCCTGGTCAGCGGGATCCGGGAAATGGGAGACAACATGGCCCATGATCTGAAAAGCCCGGTCACCCGGATCCGGGGAGCGGCTGAATTGACGCTGTTGCAGGGGGAAAGCCTGGAAGAGTTTCATTCCATGGCAGCCAGCACCATTGAAGAATCAGACCGGCTTTTAGACATGATCAACACCATGCTGGTGATTTCCAGAACCCGGGCAGGGGAGGGGGATTTTCATTTTGAATCCATGGATCTGACTCAAATGATTCAAGGGGCCTGTGATCTGTTTGCCCCGGTGGCCGAAGATAAACATATTGATTTTATTTGTCATGTGCCGGGCCGGTTTACAGTGATGGCCGATGTGAACATGCTTCAGCGGGCATTTTCCAATCTGCTGGACAATGCCATTAAATATACTAATCCCGGGGGCCGCATCACGGTCCAGATGATCAAAAAAAATGATGCCATTGTGGCGATTCAAGTAAAAGATACCGGACCGGGAATCCCTCTGCCGTTTCACGAGCGGATTTTTGACCGGTTTTTTCGGGCGGAATCCTCCCGGACCAGTCCGGGCAGCGGTTTGGGACTGTCTTTTGCCAGAGCCGTTGCCAGAGAGCATAAAGGCGATATTCATGTCCAAAGCAGCCCCGGGGAGGGGGCCTGCTTCACGTTCACATTGCCATATTGTAATTTTGAGGTCATTTAAAAATCATCTTTCGGTATTATAATACCCTTACACAAGAAAAAAATCTGTTTAAACCAGGCTTGATTGATTTTTTCAACCTCAAATTCAAAAAGGAGAGTACCATGAAACACTTGAAACAAACGCACCTGATTGTCATGTTGCTGATGAGTGTTTTTCTGCTGACATCCCTGCCGGTCTGGGCCGCCCAGAAACAAAAAATGATCCCGGCCGGGTTTTCCGATCTGGCCGGAACAGCCAAATCCGGGGTGGTCAATATTCAGACCGTGAAAACCGTTCAGGGCGGAGGCCGGGTTTTTGAACATTTTTTCGGTCATCCGTTCGGAAACCGGGAAGGGCTTGAAGATTTTTTCGGTCCGTTTCTCAACCCCCAGCCCCGGAACCGGAAAGAACAGAGTCTGGGGTCTGGATTCATCATTTCCAGGGACGGATATATTGTCACCAATCATCACGTGATCAAAGGCGCGGATGAGATCAAGGTGATTCTTCACGATAAAACCGAACTTGAGGCCACCATCGTGGGTACCGATCCCATGACGGACCTGGCGCTCATCAAAGTGGATGCCAAAAATTTACAGCCCTTGAAATTCGGCAAATCCAGCGAGGCGGAAATCGGTTCCTGGGTGGTGGCCATCGGCAGTCCGTTCGGGCTGGAACAGACCGTGACCGCCGGCATTATTTCCGCCAAAGGCCGGATCATCGGTTCAGGGCCCTATGATGACTTTATCCAGACCGATGCATCCATCAACCCGGGCAACAGCGGCGGCCCGTTGCTGAATCTGGACGGTGAGGTCATCGGAATCAATACCGCCATTGTGAGATCCGGCCAGGGCATCGGGTTTGCCATCCCGTCCGATCTGGCCACCGGTATTATCGATCAGCTCATCGATACCCAGCAGGTCTCCCGGGGATGGATGGGCGTGGCCATCCAGAATATCACACCGGAACTGGCGGAATATTATGGCATCGATTCGACCAGCGGTGTGTATGTGGCCAAGGTATATGAAGACAATCCCGCCCATGAAGCCGGAATCAAATCCGGGGATGTGATTCTTGAGGTCAATGGAGAAAAAATCGAAACCTCCCGGGATCTGACCCTTACCATCGCCAATCTCAAGGTGGATGAGACCGTGGATGTAAAAATCATCCGGGATGGCAAGGAAAAAACCGTAACGGTCAAACTGGGAAAACGCCCGGATCAGGATCCGGAAGTGATGGCATCTCTGGATGAATTCGACAGTTTCGGTTTCAAGTTTAAAGAACTCGATCCCGCCACTGCCCAGCGTTTAGGATACCCTGAAGAAGTCAAAGGACTGATTGTCACTGAAATCAAACCAGATTCTCCGGCTGACAGCTCAGGGGTCCGGGCCGGAGACCTGCTCATGGAACTCAACCGCCAGCGAATCACTGATCTGACATCCTATCACGAGGTCCTTGCCCGCATTGAAAAAGGCCGGACCGCCCAGCTTCTGTTCAGAAGAGGCAACAGCCATGTGTATGTGGTGCGGTTTGAGAAATAAGGATAACGATTAGAACCGGCTGAAAACAAAAAACCTTCCCGCACTTTGCGGGAAGGTTTTTATTATCTGACAAGGTATGTCTTTAATGTGTGGTGGAGCTGAGGGGGATCGAACCCCTGACCTTACGGCTGCCAGCCGTACGCTCTCCCAGCTGAGCTACAGCCCCACATCGGAAAGATGGTGTTTTATAATCGACACGCGGCCTGGTGTCAACAAAAAAAAGATATTTTTTTGAACCCGCCGGTGGATTCGAATTAAACATTGACAGTTGGTTTTGTGAAAAGATATTATATAAAATTTGTTAACTTTTATTATATGATGTACGAAGGAGAGCGGGATGCTGCGTTATCTGCGGGAGAATTCAGGCAACTGGATTATCAAGATTTTTCTGGGTATCATCGTGGTGGTGTTTGTATTTCTGGGTGTGGGATCCATGAATTCCGGCCGGGACAATTCAGTGGCGTCGGTGAATGATACTCCCATCACGGTTGAGGAGTTTCAACTGGCCTACAAGAATCTGGTGGAACAGATGCGGAACCGCTTTCAGGACAGCCTGACCGATGATCTGTTAAAGGCTCTGAATGTCAAGCAGCAGGCCCTGAATACCCTGATTGAAGAAAAACTGATGGCGGAACAGGCCGATGCCTTCAAGATCCGGGTCACGGATTCTGAACTGCAGGAATCCATTCTGAACATGGAAATATTTCACAAAGACGGCCGGTTTGACATGGAATTGTACAAACGGCTGCTGGGGCTCAACTCCCTGACGCCTGAAATGTTTGAACAGCTCCAGCGGGCCCAGTTGAAAACGCAAAAGCTTCAGGACATGATTGTGAGCTCCGTGTCTGTCTCAGATCTGGAAGCGCGCAGTTTTTATGACTTTCACAACACATCCAGAAAAGTGGATTACATTAAAGTGGATCCGGCTGAGTTTTCCGGTATTTCTGTGACACCAGACCAGATCCGGGCCCATTACGAAGAAAACAAGGACCGGTATCAATCAGAGCCCAAACGCAAGGCTGCCTTTATCCAGTATTCTCCCCAGGAATACCAGGATCAGGTCACCATTACCAAAGACCGGATCACTGCGTATTATGATGAGCATGCCGAAGAATTTAAAATACCTGAACAGGTGGAAGCCAGCCATATTTTGATTCAGGTGGGGGATACCGCCGATGAAACAACCGTGGAAACTGCCAGAAATCAGGCCATGGCCGTGTATGAGCGGGCTGTGAAAGGTGAGGATTTTGCCGAACTGGCCAGAGAAACCTCCCAGGGACCTTCCAGAGAAGACGGGGGATACCTGGGAACATTTGACAGAAACAGCATGATCCCATCGTTTTCTGATGCTGCATTTGCCATGCAGCCCGGGGAAATTTCCGAACCGGTGAAAACCCGGTTCGGCTGGCATGTGATCAAGGTGATGAACCGGTTTGACGCCCATACAAAATCTCTGGACGAAGTGGCCGAAGATATCAAGACCCGGCTGATCCAGGAAGAAATGCAGCAACTGGCCTATTACAAAGCGGAGGATGCCTTTGATGCGGTCATTGATGGAGACACCCTGGAACAGGTGGGATTGATGACGCAAAAAGAAGTCAGGACCACGGACGCGTTTGATGCCCAAGGCAATGGACTGGCGCTGGACAATGCACCGGGTTTCGCCCAGGCCGCTTTTGAGATCCAGCCTCAGCAGATCAGCGATATCCGGCAGATCGGGGAGGATTATTTCCTGATCAAGGTGACGGAAACCATTGAACCGGTCCAGCTGCCCCTGGAAGCGGTCACAGACCCGATCACCCAGGAGCTGGAAAACAAATTCCGTGTGACTGCGGCTGAAACCCGGGCCAAAGAACTGCTTGAAGCGGCAAAAACCGCTGGAAATCTTGAAAAAACCGCCATGGAAAACAATCTGACCTTGTCCACCACCGACTGGTTTACCCGAAACGAGCCTGTCCAGGAAATCGGGCGATCTGATGCGTTCATAAATGCCGCATTCAAGCTGACGCCGGAACACCCGCTGCATTCAGACGTGATACAGACCGGTCAGGGATTTTTCATCATTGCGTACAATGACCAGAAGGCCCCGGAAGAAAGCGAGGTCCAGGAAAACCTGACGGACATCAAATCCCAGCTGTTACAGGCAAAACAAGGACAATACTTTCAGGCGTGGATCAATGAACTCAAAGAAAAAAGCGATATTGAAATCAATTCCCGGCTCATCGATGGATAACGTGCGGCCCCTGACCCGATATCTGGTACAGCTCGGTTGTCTGGTATGGGCCTGTCTGATCGGAACGGGCGTCTGGTTCACCCCGGCCGCACAGGCTTTGCCCGTGGCTGCCGATCAGGTGATCAAGGACCCGGCCGTGGTTCACGCCACCCTGCCCAATGGATTTCAATATGTTCTCATGAAAAACACCACGCCCAAAGACCGGGTGGGGATTTTTTTGAACATATTTGCCGGTTCTGCCCATGAAACAGCGGATGAACAGGGGATGGCCCATTATCTGGAACATATGCTGTTCAACGGCACCGAGCATTTTTCTCCGGGAGAACTGGTGACGTATTTCCAGTCCATCGGCATGGATTTCGGTGCGGATGTGAATGCCAGTACCTCTTTTTTCCATACGGTGTATGATTTGAAACTGCCCAAAGGGGATCAGGCACATCTTGAAGATGCCCTGAAGGTGCTCAAGGATTATGCCGCCGGCGCACTGCTTCTGGAAGAGGAAGTCGACCGGGAACGGGGAATCATCCTGGCGGAAAAACAGGAGCGGGACTCCGTGTCCTACCGGACCTTCAAATCCACTTTCTCGTTTGAACTGCCGGGATCCGTTCTGCCTCAGCGCATGCCCATCGGCATCGAACCGGTGATTGAAACCACGGATCAAAAACAGCTCAGGCATTTTTACGACCGATGGTACCGGCCGGACAACATGGTTTTGATCATGGTCGGGGATATGGATATCCAGGCGGCTGAAAAATGGATCACAGCCCAGTTTCAATCTCTGAAACCCCGGTTGCCGGAAAGCCTGTATGCACCCAAAGGCATCCACTGGGACCCCCATGAGGGCATTAAACCGTTTTATCTGTTTGAGCCGGAATCAGGAAACACACAGATTACCATTGAGCGGATCAAATATACGGATTTTGCCTATGAAACCGAAGACTGCCTCAAGCAGGAGGTGACGCAGGCCCTGGCAGATACCATGCTGGATCATCGCTTATCCCGCATGATCCAGGAGGGCAGCGTGGATTTTTCTTCGGCTTCCGCGTATTCCGGCCGGTTCCTCAATTATGTGAACGCAGCGGCCGTCACTGCAAAATGTGACGCCAAACACTGGGAATCCAGTCTGGCACAACTGGAAAAATTGCTGCGTCAGGCCCTGGAAACCGGATTCACACAAAAAGAACTGGACCGGGTCAAAGCGGATTATCTGGCCGGGCTGGAAACGGATGTCCGGCAGGCCGCCACCCGGAAGACATCTGATCTGGCAAGATCGCTGCTTGCGTCTGTTCAAACCAAGAACTGGTTTTTGTCCCCTGTCCAGGCCAAAGATCTGCTGGCCCCGTTTGTGGAAAGTTTGTCTTTAGATCAGGTGAACACGGCATTTAAGACGGCCTGGAATCCGGATCACCGGCTGGTGATGGTCACCGGGAACGCAGACATTGCATTCCCCCCTTCCGAATCTGCTGAACAGGCCATTTTAAACGTTTTCAATGACAGTGCCCGACAAAAAGCGGATCTGTTCCAGCCGGAACTTTCCACCCCCTTTCCCTATCTTCCGGTTCCTGAAACCTTTGCGGCCATTCAAAGTATTAAAAAAAATGTCAAAGACCTGGAGATTTCCCGGATCGATTTGGACAACCATATCCGGCTGAATCTCAAGCAAACCGATTTTCAGAAAGGCCGGTTTCTGTTCAAGGTGGTGTTCGGGCAGGGAAGATCCTGTGAGCCGGATGACAAACCCGGCATCGCCTTTATCAGCGAACAGACCCTGCACAAAAGCGGCCTGGGAAGCATGACGCTGGATCAATTGAATGCGGCTCTGGCCGGCCGGGACGTCACCATGGAATTTGCCGTGGAAGACACATTTTTTTCCTTGAGCGGATCTGCGGACCCCGGTGAGACGGAACTGGTGTTTCAGCTGATACGCGCGTTTCTGGCGGATCCGGGTTTCAGGCAGGAAAGTCTTGACCTGGCCAAAAATCAGTACCGCCAGATGTATGAATCGCTCCAACAGACCCCGGACGGCATCATGCGCATCAAAGGGGACCGGTTTCTGGCCAAAGGAAGTTCCTGGTTCGGCATGGCCCATCCTGACGAGGTGGATCGTCTGTCCTTAACCGATATCCAGTCCTGGCTGATCCCGTATTTCAACCAGGGGGGCTTTGAGGTCTCTCTGGTGGGAGATTTCGATCCAGCCGGGGCGGTTTCCCATGCCCGCACGATACTGGGAGAATTCAATTCTCCTGAAAACGACGTTCATTGCCAGAATGATTTGTCTCCGGTTCAATTCCCTGAAGGGGAAACCCTGTCTTTGACCCTGGATACCAAGATCGATAAGGGCGTGGTGCGGATCGCTTTTTTAACCGATGATTACTGGGATGTGAATTTGTCCCGGGGCTTGTCCCTGCTGTCCCGGGTTCTGTCTGAACATCTGAGAGTGACCATCCGGGAAAAACTGGGAGCTGCCTATTCGCCCTATGTGTACAATCATCCGTCCATGGTTCACGATGGATACGGGGTATTGCAGATGGTGGTGCCGGTGTCCCATGAATCTGTGGATCAGGTGATACAGACACTTGATGAAATTGTCGCAGACATCCGTGCCAATGGCATTTCCGCCCGGGAGACTGAACTGGCCCTGGCTCCGGTTCTCAAGCAGCTGGAGGTCTTGCGGGAAACCAATGCCTACTGGCTGAATTCCGTGATGGCAGGATCGCGACAACATCCTGAAAAACTGGACTGGGCCCACACTATTGTCCCTGGATACAGCGGGTTGACCCACAAAGAGATGACGAAACTGGCCGACACATATCTGGATCTGGAAAACACCGCACGGATCCGAATTCTTCCGGCTCAGTAAAAAAGGAAAAAAGGGGGGGCAGGGCCCAAACCCGAGCCTGTTCAACCGCTGATATCGGTATCTTTGGTGACCTGTTCCCAGGCGAACCGGATCGCCTCATAATTGAATCCCCTGTAACGCAGGTAATTAAACGCTTTTTTCTGCCTGTCTTCCGGATCCAGATGCTGCCATCTCCGATATCTGCCGGCCAGAGCAATGACCGCCATCTGCATATCATCATAGGTGTCAAGCAGATCACTGATGATGTGGGAACGGATGCCTTTTTGTCTGAGTTCCCGGGTAAGCGCGAATTTTGACTTGGGCTGGTTTCTTTTCCGGTTTTCAATGAAGATCCAGGCGAATTCTTCATCATTCAGATACCGGTATTGCTTCAATCGGTCAATGACCGGAGGGATGTGTGACGGATCCGGGCTTTTTTTTGCCAGATACCCGGTCATTTCCCCGACACTGCGGGGCCGGATGGCCAGATACCGCAACGCCATCTGAAACAGCTTTTCTTCCTGGGGGTCCGGCGTGTCGTCAAACAGGGACATGGGGATTGGGTTTCCAGGTCAAGGTGAGTACGGCCAGTGCTTTATCACCGGCGTCGTTAAAAATCGCATGACGGGTTGTCACCGGGTCTGTGTGATCCGACACACAGGTTCTTACCGTCACTGTGCCCGGATAGAATGTTTCTTTGAGAAAATTGATCACCAGAGTGACCGGCACATAATTAAACAACCAGGGCATGGGAAGGGTTTCCAGTGCCCAGGTGGCGTAGATCGTATTGTTTACATGCTGGTTCAGATCCAGATCATGGATCCGGACATCAAACTTTTTTTCATGATCCCATTGGAAAAAATCAAACGTATTGTTCCATAGATCCGGCGGTGTGCCGGTGTGGCCCATCAGTTCCGGCGGCATATGAAAAGACAGCCTGACCGGCCGGGTGTTTTTTGCCTTGACCATGACCCAGACGGACAATGCCTGAATGTGGGGCACCCCGTCCGGGGAACGCATTTCAAACTGACGGATTTCATACAGGTTTTTCCAGGGAAACCGCCAGGTTCTCAATTCATAGAGATCCGGCCATTGCAGCGGCTGATTCACCCGGATCTGATACCGGGAAATGACCCATTTCAACTGTTTTTGTGCCAGATCAAATCCGCTGACCCCCATCTGATGCGCATGAATGCCGGCCGCATCCTGAAAGACGGACAGCAGCCGATCCATGCGGACATGGTTGTTGGCACCCATCACAGAATAGGGCAGAAGCATCTTTTGAGAAAATACCGGATCAAATGTCATATCAGGGTGTTCTTTCAAACAATCGAATCGGTGATGTCAGCAGCGAGGTGAACATATTGATCAATCCTTCTCCCACGGCAGAAGGATGCAGCGGCGTTATGACCGGATCGTCGATGGCACCGGTGGCTTTAGCGGGAAATGAAACCAGACGGCCGCTGAGAATGGTATTGACCAAGGGAATGAATTGCACAATGGTGTCAATGGTTTTAAAGGGTGCCACCAGACAGGTCAGATCCAGCCGGTTTTCAAATGGATGGATGTCGCCGGTAAAAAAAAGAGCCATGTTTTCCGCATCAATCACCGCTTTATCCAGATGAATGGTGCCGTTTTTCATTTGTGCTTCCACCAGAATACTGTGGAATCGAAATCCTTCCTGGCGGATATCCGGCAGTTTCAACACATTTAATATGGACAGCAGCCGGGACAACAGGGTCATTTTATGGATCTGCCCCTGTTTGGACTCAAATAAAATATCTCCGGTCAAATCCGTATGAAGGGTTTTCACGGAACCGGTTCCGGACAATTTCGCATTCAATGAGTATCTCCCGTCCAACAGGTCCAGTCCCGGGTATAAACAGGAGAGCAGGTCGGCAACATTCTCCCGGTCTGATGAGGCTATCTTGAGATCCGTCACCGCCTTCATATCCGATGTTTTCCGATCCAGGGCCATCCGGCCGGAAATATTCACACCGCAGAAATTTGCAGTGAGCAACTCAATCACAGGGTGCTGCCCGCCGCCGGTGACCTGGGCCGTGACATTGGAAAACTCATATGTTTTATATGCCAGCCGGTCCGCTTGAATATCCAGATTTTTTTGAGGATACCGGAAGGATGTTCCGGAAATAGACGGGTCACCCAGAAGCGATATCAACGTGTCCAGTTGAATGAACCGGGGGGTGATATTCAGGGTATCCGCCTGATCTGCAACGATTTCCACCGGCTGTCCCCGGGTCAGGGATATCAGACGCTGATGCAGCAATGTATTTTCATCCATGACGATATCCAGGGTCCGTGTATCCAGTTTCCCTTTAAACCGGATTTGCGTGAATTCCGGATACCGGGTGAGCAGAACCCGGGCATCGGTCAATGGTTTATGTTCAAGCACCATCATCTCGGGTGTCAGCTCCGCCGGGCCTTTCCCTGCCAATTGAAAGGAGAGCTCAATATTCGGTGCCAATTCCGCTTTTCCGGATACGGACATCTGTTGGTCATGCATCTGGATTCTGCCGGATTGAATCCACAAGGGCAGGGCGATACCGGCCGTATATGCCGGGGGGATCCGGTCGGACAACCAGTCCAGGCTGGTGACTTGGGCGGACAGATCAGAAATGTCAAATGCGTTTTCAGACACGTCAAATGCGCCGGACACCTGATGAATCTCATGGGGTCTGGAAAAAATTCCGATTCCGATATCCTGGCCCGTACCGGCAATATGGAATTCACCCTGATTCAATTCAAACATCGGGCCTTTATAATGGAGGCGGCTGACAATCAGTTGTCCGGACACATCTGTCACCGGTTCCATGCGCGTATTGACCGGCTCCCATAACGACAGTTTCGGCCAGATTTCCTGAATGTCAATATCCAGGCCCCGGGCGGACAGATCCAGCAAAGGGGTTTTGCCCAGTGTGACCCTGGCTGTCACATCGGTCAGCCGGCTTTCGCCGATATTCCCGGACAACCCGGTAACTTCGACCTGATCATTTTTATAGACAAACAACCCTTGGGAAATCGTCAGGGGAAAAGGAATCCGATCATACAACCCTGTGGCTGAAAACGGTTTTGTGGCCACTGAGACCCGCAGGCCGGGCTGATCTTTGGCAACGCCCAGTGTCAACCGGGCATCCGCCTGTCCCTTCAGGTCTTTCACCCGGGCCATTTCTCTGGCCAGCTTGGAATCCGGCAACAGGCGGATCAAGACAGCCGGCACTTCAGCCAGGTTCACATCCAGATCAAACTCGCCGGTAAACGGTACATGGGATGATGAATGCAGAAGATTGATGGCAAGCCGGCCCTGCTGAATATTTGATTCATCGATATTTCCTTTTTCAGCAGCAATGGTCAGCATGCCGTCCATCACCTGGGCGTTGCCTTCCACATCATCGGCGATCAAAGGGGTGTTGGGTATTTTTATCTGTGAATCCCGGGCGTTTCCTTCCAGAATCAGCTGCCGGGGATCAAACAGGGTATCCCAGGACGCTGCGTGAAACCCAACCGACACATCATCGGCCGTGCCTTTCCGCAATATGTCGAACAGTTTTTTCACCACATGGTTTTCCGGTGCCAGCGCCAGGGTCGCCTCCCGGGCCTGGGCAATGTCTATCTGATTGCCCGTGAACGTTAATACGGTTTCATTGCCGGACCCGCTGTTTGAAAATGCCATGGCCACCTGTGCGGACGGGTATTTCAATTGCGTGGGATCAATGTGAAAAGACACTTGATCCGGCAGGTAGGAGAAATGCATCTGCACCTGGGTGCCTGAAATTGAAGCCGGGTCCAGCCGGTGTGAAGCGATGTCAAATCCGTCCAGCCAGAGGGTGCCGGATATTCCGGTGTCCGGATTCAGACGGACATGCAGGCGGGCGGATTCTGATGATAGCTGATCCAGCAGAAAATTCGGTGCAGAGAAAAACCGGGCCAGCCAGTCTTTTGTCACATGAAGGTCCTTAATCTGTGTGTCAAACTGCATTGTCTGATCGGTTTTGGAAATCCACAGACTGCCATTAAGGGCTGAAAACTGCTGGGTGGCCGTATTTTTCAGGTGGATCTGCAACTGGTTTTCACTGTCCGGAAGCAGGGCGAATATTTGCTGGATCTGCTGTTTGGGAAATTGAAAGTCAAGGGGATCATGAAATGTCACACCGGTGCTGTTTTTACCCGGCAGCGCTTGTATACGCAGCTCTTTTAAAAAAATCCCGGAGATCCATATTTTTCGTTTTAACAGCGCTGGTAAATCCAGATCCAGGCGAACGGCATCTACAGACAGTTCAATATCCCGGGTCAAAGGCAGCGTCACGGCATTCACCTCAATTCCAGGCTGGGGTGTCAGCAGAAACGTGACCTGGGCCGGATCGATTTTTGTGCTGACCCGGCTTTCTATGTGCTCTACAAGCCTGGGCTTGACAAACGGGGCGTTCAGAATCGGTTCCAGAAAAAGAAAAGTCATCAGGATCCCTGCCGTCACAGCCGCAGCCGTATATAGACAAATTCGTCTGACTACCATGCATACCCCTGCTGCCGGGCTGAAAAAATAAAGTCTGCCATAATTTTTTCAGCCTGCTGCAAAAGAATCTCTTTGTACCGGTTCAAAACAGGTTCCTGGTCCTCCAGAGTTTGAATGGGCTCTTTACCCAAAGCGGTCAGATAGGCGTTTTCAATTTCAATTTCAGTTTGCAGATCAAGAAGTCTTTGTTGTTTTCGGGTATCGATATCCAGAGGCAGACGGATATTTGTCTCCTGTTCCGCTATCCATGCCAGATGTTTTTCAAGATAGACCATGCCGGGATCCTGAAGACTCCGCTGCTGAAATTCGTGCATCAACGACTCATACATAGGCGTCAAATCCCGATATGACTGAAATGGAACCCGGGGAATGGTATCCCATGGCAGGGCCCCGTCCAGAGAACTTTCTCCGGTATCTTCAGGCTTGTAGATTTTAGGAAACACGATATGCGGAATAACGCCCCGGTGCTGGGTGCTTTTGCCGGAAACCCGATAAAATTTGGCGGATGTGAGCTTGAGTTTTCCGTCTCCCAAAGGTTTGAGTTCCTGAACCGTGCCTTTGCCGAAACTCCGGGTTCCCACGATGATTCCCCGCTGGTAGTCTTTGATGGCCCCGGCGAAAATTTCCGAGGCGGACGCACTCATCCGATTGATCAACACCAGCAAGGGGCCGGTATACTGAATGTCAGGGTCTTCATCATAAAGCCGGGTCATCTGGTGTTTGGTTCGGATCTGTACCGTGGGCCCGGATGTGAGAAAAAGCCCGGTCAGATCACTGGCTTCTTTAAGGGCGCCTCCGCCGTTGTCCCGCAAATCAATGATCAGGCCGTCAATATTTTCTTCGGCCAGTTCAAACAGCAGTTTTTTCACATCCGAAGTGGTGCTTTTGTACCGGGAATCTCCCCGGTGATACGCCTCGAAATCGATATAAAAATTCGGGATTTCAATGATTCCGATTTTATAGTTTATCTTGCCCAATGCAACGGTTTTTATCTGTTTTTTGGCTGATTGCTCCTCCAGTTTCACCGTGTCCCGCATAATGCTGACAATGGTGGTGGAATCACTTTTTTTGGCAGGAATGATTTTAAGACGTACAAATGTGTTTTTCGGCCCCCGGATCAATTTGACCACTTCATCGATCCGCAGACCGATGGTGTCTTTGATCTCACCGGTTTCCCCCTGGCCCACCCCGATAATCTTGTCTCCGGGCATCAGAAGACTGGATTTGTCCGCCGGCCCCTTGGGAACCAGACTGACGATCTTGGTATATTCGTATTCAGTCTGGAGCACGGCCCCGATCCCTTCCAGGGAGAGCCGCATATGGATATCAAAATCCTCGGATACCCGCGGCGGAAAATACTGGGTATGGGGGTCAAAACTTTCGGTGACGCAGTTCATGACCAGTTGAAACACATCATCCGTGGTGGTCTGGGTCAGACGGGTCTGGCGGGTGGTGTAAATTTTTTCCAGAGTTTCCCATACCTCTGAATGGGTGTTGTGATCATCAAGTGTCAGTGTGATGATATGATTGATCAGTTCTTTTTCCCACAAAGCGCGCAAATCATTTTCACTGGCTTGCCAGGGCCGCTGGGTTCCGTCCACCACCAGAAAATCCGGGGAATCAAGAGACAGCAAAGAAGTCTTTTTTTCCAGCAGATCCAGAATATATGCATACCGTTCCGCAGCCCGGTGCTGGTGCAGATTGTAGATCTCATACGCGGTTTTCAGATTGCCGCGCTTCAGGTCATTGTCAAATTTTTGACGGTACTTTTCCAGTTCCTGCAGATCGTTTCGGGTCAGCAGGTGCCGGGATGGATCCAGGTATTTGATATACCGGTCAAAGATCTGTTCTGACAGGGTATCATCCAGTTTTTTCTCCAGGTAATGATACCGCTCAAGCGCGGAAATAATCCGGATGCACTGAATGGCATGATTTCTATCCGGGGTCAGCCGAGCTGGTTGGGCATATACTGCCGGATACCATGGCAGCATCACCAGAAGGACCAGCAAGGAAATCAGCCTGAGTTTCAGGCGCGAATCCAATGGATGGTTCAAAGATCGGGGCACTGTTTTATTCCTCATCATCCGATGTGTCAAACGGCGTTTCAACACTGATTTTTCCGATTTTACCAGACCTGAAATCCTGAATCAGGACGGTGGCGGCTTTGTGAAAATCGATTTTTCCTTTGGCTTTTAAACACCCTCTGGCAGCACCGATTTGTTCCAGCAATCCGGTTTCATCGTCGGGCATTGGATCCAGAAACGGATAGCGGGTCATCAACTGTTCCGGATAGCGGTTTAAAAGCAGTCCGGCGGCAAACCAGGCAATATCCTGAAAATCCAGGGCAGCATCTGAAACAGCACCTGTAATGGCCAGGGCATAGGCCCGCTGAGGCGGTTCAATCACGGGCCACAGGACCCCGGGGGTATCATACAGATCAATATTGTTGGGTAAACTGGTCCGCTGCTGATGCCGGGTGATGGCCGGCATATTGCCGGTTTTGGCGATTTTTTTTCCGGCCAGGGTGTTCAGGAGTGTGGATTTTCCGGTATTGGGGATACCGACCACCATGACTTTTTTCTTTCGAGCCCGATTGCCGGGCACCCCTTCTATGGCGTATTCCAGGGCACGGAGCGCCTGGGACCGGTCCGTGGCATTGATGGCGATGGCCCGGACGTTGCGCTGTTTGACAAAACAGGTCAACCATTGCTCCGTGACCCGGGGATCGGCCAGATCCATTTTATTGAGAATTTTCACCCGCCGGGCGTTGCGGCTGATTTTATCTATCCAGGGATTCTCACTGGCCAAAGGTATCCGTGCATCCAGCATCTCCATAATCACATCTGCTTTGGCTGCCGACTGGTGCAGCCATTTTTTCGTTTCCAGCATATGGCCGGGGAACCACTGAATGGTCATAAAAAATTATTCCTCTGTCATTTAAAATTTCATGACGTCAATTGCGATCTCAGCATGTCCGCCAATACCGGATTGGCAGCCACAATCCCTTTTTGGGGAAAATCCGGACCTCCCGCGAAATCCGTGACCACACCCCGGGCTTCGGTTACCATCAGGACGCCTGCGGCCACATCATAGACATTCAAGTTCATTTCCCAGAACCCGTCCACTTTTCCGGCCGCCACATAGCACAGGTCGACGGCCGCAGAGCCGCACCGCCGGATATCCCGCAGCTGCGGCACAATCCGATTGAAATATACCAGATTGTTGTTTTTCCGGCCGGCCCGAAGACACGCAAACCCGGTGGCCATAACCGCATCCGTCAACGTGGTTGTATCAGAAACCTGAATAGGTTGATCATTCAACCAGGCCCCCTGGTTTTTGCGGGCATGGAACAACTGACCCAGGGCCGGGGCATATACCGCGCCTAAAATAATTTCATCCTTTTTTTTCAGGGCAATGCTGACGGCATAATAGGGCTGTCCATGAAAAAAAGAGGTGGTGCCGTCAATGGGATCGATGATCCAGCAATAGTCACTGTCCGTCAACGTCTGGCCGGTTTCTTCACCCCAGATGCCATGGTCCGGAAACCGGGATTGGATCTGTTGAATCACGAACGCTTCCACCTGCCTGTCCGTGTCGGTGACCAGATCCTTTCGGGTCTTGAATTCAAGGGACTGTACCGTTAGTTTTCCCTGTTGTGCCAGACAGATATCACCCGCCTTGACGATCATGTCTTTTAAAAAGGAATACATGGTGTTTCCATTGTTCTTATTACGTTTTTTTGCTGACTATGGCATATCAGAAATGGTTTGAAAAGGCAACTTGCCCGCTGGATTCCATGCCGTGTGAATTGACTTTTCAGATCGGTTCTGACAAGATGCTCAAAGGGTTAACATCATTATATCTGTGAGGTGAACATGCGATATTTTTCAGCCCTGTGTCTGGTCTGGGTGCTTCTTGGAACGATAAGTCTGGTTCCGGATTCATTTTCCCGGGAGACTCAAGAAACAAAGATCGAAATGGAACCGGTCCCTTCTTTGATCCAGAGCACCCGGTTTCCAGATTCGCTTGAATTTTGCGGGATACCCATTCCAATGGAAGATCCCATGGTGAAAGCGGCCATGGAAAAGGAAATGCTCCTGATTTTATGGAATCGCCCCCAGGTGATTTTGTGGATGAAGCGGGCTGCTCAGCTTTTTCCGCATATCCAGAAGATTCTGGCCGAAGAGCAGATGCCCGACGACCTGAAATATGTACCGGTCATTGAAAGCGCACTCAGACCCCATGCCAGATCCTTTGCCGATGCCGTGGGATACTGGCAGTTTATCAAGTCCACCGGCCTGAAGTATGGCCTGCAAATCAACGATCAGGTGGATGAACGGCGAAATCTCTTTAAATCAACCCGTGCGGCCTGTCTGTATCTGAAAAAACTGACAACGGAATTCGGGTCCATTTTTCTGGCCCTTGCCGCCTATAATATGGGCGAATACGGCCTGTCTGTGGAAATCGATGCCCAGCAGACCCGCAACTATTTTGACCTGTACCTGCCGCTTGAAACGCAGCAATATCTGTTTAAGATCATGGCAGCCAAACTGATTCTTGAACATCCTGAAAAATACGGGTTTTATCTGAATTCCGAGGACCTGTATCCTCAGCTGAACCTGGCTGCGCTGGATGTCACCCCGGAGACAGAAGTGCCTGTGCTGATCATTGCCAAAGCAGCGGATATTTCGTTTAAAACCTTTAAAGAACTGAATCCGGATATCCGGGGCTATTATCTGCCCCCGGGGTTGACCCGGTTCCAGGTGCCGGCTGAGAGTGCTCCCGGTTTTCATACCCGCTTTTCCGGATTTTTTGCAGACTGGCAGAAACGATCACCGGTGCGGATCCACGTGGTCAAACCCGGGGAAAGCCTGACGGGTATCGCTCAATCCAATCAGATGTCTTTAGCGGAATTGCTGCGGCTGAACAAAATGTCCTACAAAAAGGTGATCCATCCGGGGGACCGGCTGAAAGTCAGATAACGGCTTGATCTGCCGCATCCGAAGCAAAAGAGCGGTCTTTTTTTTTGAGTTTATGCTTCTTTTTCAAACACGTTTGATCTTCGCGAATAATGGCGCAAAGCTTTGGGTTGTGCAGTTCTCTGCACGTGGTATGATTGTAAAGAGGGCACTCGGGATGTTGTTTGGACATAACGGCCGGTTGTCCTTGTCTCATTTATGTGATCCGAAAAACTGACCTGAGTATAGCCCAATTGTCCAAACAATTCAATGCGGTTCAAAAAAAGATCATTGTGTCAGTGTTTCTTCCGAGATCGTGTCCGGAATCTGAAGCGGGGGCGCATTGATCTGATTTTCCAGATTTTTCAGCGTTTGGTTGACATTGTTTTGAATTTCGGTCAAACGCCGGACAACCTCTTTTCGGGTCATGAACTGATTTTCCAGCGCTTTGTACTGTTTTTCCAGAAGGCTCAACTGTTTTTGAATTCGTTGCAGGTCAACAAGTGTTTCATCCAATTGTGCCTGGACAGACGCCTGATCCTGTCTTTCGTTCTGAAGGGATGTCATCTCCTGTTTCAGGGCACGGACATCGTTTTTAAATTGCACCTGATTGTTATCCATGGCTGAACGCAACGATGAATTGATCCTTTCCAGTTCCGCCAGATTGGCCTGATCCTGCTCGGCATTGTTCTGGATCCGTTTGTCCTGACGCCCCAGTTGATCTGCCAGCTCTGCAAGCCCGGCATTCAGAGCAGTGACATCTGCCTTGGAGGCTGCCAGTTTTTCCAGCTGCTGTTCCAGAACCGCGGTTTTCTGTTCCATCAACGGCAGTTTTTCGTCCAGTTCAAACCGGTTTTTGGCAATGCGGATATCCAGAGCATTCATTTTTTCTTCCATCTGACGGGACAGATGGTCCACCCGGGTGTTTTTGGCCGTGTCCACATCCATCACCTGATCTTTCATGTCCAGATAGATGAAAAAAAGAACCGCACCGATGAGGATCGGCAGAATAATGGTGATAATGGTCACCCGGGTGGATAATTTGTCTATTTTCAATGCATTGCGATCTTTCTGGTACAAAGAGGAAGCCGGGGGCGCAGTGTCCGGATCCTCTTGGGGAAGATCCGATGCATCGGCCCTAAAGTCTTTCAGGCTCATCAGATCCATACCTCCCTGAATTTCCGGATTCCTGAAATTTGGGCCTGCCTATTCCCATTCAATGGTACCCGGCGGTTTTGAGGTGATATCATACACCACGCGATTGATGTCCTCCACTTCATTGATCATCCGATTGGAAATTTTTCCCAAAAGATCATGGGGCAGTCTGGCCCAGTCTGCGGTCATGGCATCGTTGCTGGTCACCGCCCGGATGGCCACGCAATGGGCAAACGTTCTTTTATCTCCCATGACCCCCACGCTCTTGATGGGCAACAGCACGGCAAACGACTGCCATAGTTTGCGGTAAAGACCGGCTTTCCGGATTTCTTCCAACAAAATCACATCCGTGTGTCTTAAGATATCCAACCGCTTTGCAGTGATTTCGCCCATGATGCGGATGGCCAGTCCGGGACCGGGAAAAGGCTGGCGCCAGACCAGGTCTTCATGAATGCCCAACGCCAGGCCCAGTTTTCTGACCTCGTCCTTGAACAGCAGCTGCAACGGCTCGATGAGCTTGAGCTGCATTTTCTCCGGCAGTCCCCCCACATTGTGATGGGATTTAATAATGGAGGTAGGGCCTCCAAAAGCGGACTTGGATTCTATGATATCCGGATACAGGGTCCCCTGACCTAAAAATGCGGCGCCCGGAATTTTGCGGGCTTCGGCTTCAAACACCTTGATGAATTCATTGCCGATGATTTTCCGTTTGGTTTCAGGATCCGTAACCCCTTTGAGGGCATCCAGAAACGTTTGGGCCGCATCCACGAACCGGATGTTCATGTTCAGGTTGTTGCCGAACCGTTTTTCCAGCTGGGTTTTTTCATTGTGCCGCAACAGTCCGTTGTCCACAAA
>CALGAJ010000013.1 GCA_937951975.1 uncultured Desulfotignum sp. | reverse complement strand
CGTGGAATCGCCCGCCATCAAAAATCAGTTGAGCCAATGAATGAACCTAAGGAACATGGAAGGATTTCTAGTATGGGAACCACAGCAGACAATATTCAGACCCTGAAGCGTAAAGAGCAGGAAATTTTAAAAATGGGGGGAGACGCTGCGTTGGAAAAGCGGCGGGAACAGGGCAGACTCAATGCCAGGGAACGTCTGGATCACCTGTTTGACAAAGGCACGTTCCGGGAACTGGATATGTTTGTCACCCACCGGTGTACCAATTTCGGCATGGAAAAAAAGGAGATCCCGGCGGACGGCGTCGTGACCGGTCATGGTAAAGTGGGCGGCCGGATCGTGTTTGCCTATGCCCAGGATTTCACGGCCCGGGCCGGATCTTTGGGCGAGATGCAGGCCAAAAAAATCTGCAAGATCATGGATATGGCCCTCAAGGCCGGAGCACCGGTCATCGGCATGAACGACTCAGGCGGTGCCCGGATCCAGGAAGGCATTGATGCGTTGTCCGGATACGGGGAGATCTTTTTCAGAAATTCCGCGTGTTCCGGCGTGATTCCTCAGATTTCCGCCATCATGGGTCCCACCGCGGGCGGGGCGGTGTATTCACCGGCCATGACCGATTTTGTGTTCATGGTGAAGAAAAGCAGCTATATGTTCATCACCGGTCCCAATGTGATCAAGGCGGTCACCGGAGAGGAGATCTCTTTTGAAGACCTGGGCGGTGCCATGACCCACAACGAAAAATCCGGGGTGGCCCAGTTCGCATGTGAATCCGATGAAGACTGCATTGACCAGATAAAAACCCTTTTGTCCTATCTGCCGGCCAACAATATGGAAGATCCGCCTTTTATCCCGCCCAAAGATGATCCCGCCCGCACGGACCCGGCCCTGGACACCTTGATTCCGGACCGCCCCAACCGGGCGTATGATATGAAAAACGTCATCCAGTCCATTGTGGATGACGGGGTGTTTTTTGAACCGCATCAGTATTATGCCAAAAACATCCTGATATGTTTTGCCCGGCTCAACGGCCGGTCCATCGGCATTATCGCCAATCAGCCCAACCACCTGGCCGGGTGTCTGGATATCAATGCGTCGGACAAGGCCACCCGGTTCATCCGGTTCTGTGATGCGTTTAACATTCCCATGCTCACCATTGCGGACGTTCCCGGGTATCTGCCCGGCTCCAAACAGGAGTGGGGCGGCATCATCCGCCACGGGGCCAAGCTGCTGTGGTGTTATTCCGAAGCCACGGTGCCCAAACTGCTGCTGATCACCCGCAAGGATTACGGCGGATCGTATCTGGCCATGTGCTCCAAACATCTGGGTGCGGACATGGCATTTGCCTGGCCCAGTGCGGAGATTGCGGTCATGGGTGCGGAAGGGGCCGCCAACATCATCCATGCCAAAGAGATCAAGGCAGCGGATGATCCCGTGGCCAAACGGAAAGAAAAAATTGCGGAATACAATGAGCGGTTTTCCAATCCCTATTGCGCCGCCGCCAGAGGGTATGTGGATGCCGTGATCGTTCCGTCGGAAACCCGGCCCCGGCTCATCGATGCGCTGGACGCATTGGCCAGCAAACGGGAAATGCGTCCGGCCAAAAAACACGGCAATATTCCGGTATGATAAAAGGAGAGATCATGGATCGCAAAAAAAAAGTGGCTGCCATGGCAGCGGTTATTGCCCATATCAAAAACAGTGAGGCAATTCAGCCCGGCCGGGAAAATAACGATGTCCCTTTTCCCGGACCGGCGGAATCATCAACCGCGTTTTCAAGGGATCTCAATGTCTGGGGTCTGACCGGCCGGCAGGCCATGATGCAGGCCAACACCATGATGCAGCTGCGCATGTTTAAATAAATTCAATTTTTGGAGACAACAGTTATGACGGAACACACTCAGGTTGAAACGACACAGATGAATTACGGCAATGACCGGCCCCCGGCGAAAAATCCGTTAAAAGTGGAAGATCTTTCCCTGCGGGACGGTCACCAGTCTTTGTTTGCCACCCGAGGCAGGACGCAAGACATGATTCCGGTGGCCGAACGGATGGACGAGATCGGGTTCTGGGCCGTGGAGGTCTGGGGCGGCGCCACATTTGACACCATGCACCGGTTTTTAGGGGAAGATCCCTGGGAACGGCTGCGCACGTTGAAGCGGTACTTTAAAAAAACCCCGTTTTCCATGCTGCTCAGAGGGCAGAACCTGGTGGGATACCGGAATTATGCCGATGATGTGGCCAAATTGTTTGTGAAAAAAACCGTGGACAACGGGTTGGAAATTTTCCGGACGTTTGATGCACTCAATGATTATAGAAATTTTGAAAGCGTGGTGCCGGTAATCAAGGAATGCGGTGCCCATTTTCAGGGATGCATCTGTTACACTCTGACCGAGCCCCGCCTGGGCGGTGAGGTCTATAATCTGGATTATTATATCAAAAAAGCCAAAGACCTGGAAGCGATGGGGGCAGACTCCATCTGTATCAAAGATATGGCCGGACTGATGGCACCCTATGATGCCTACCAGCTGGTAAAGGCTTTGAAAGCCAATGTTAAACCATTGATTCACCTGCACAGCCATTTCACCTCGGGCATGTCCCCCATGACCCATCTCAAGGCAGTGGAAGCCGGGGTGGATATCATTGATACCTGTGTGACGCCGTATGCGTACCGCACCTCCCATGCAGCCCTGGAACCGCTGGTCATGGCACTTCTGGGCACCAACCGGGATACCGGATTCGATATCCGGGCCCTGGCCGACATCAATGAGATCCTGGAAAAAGAGGTGATGCCCAAATACAAACATCTGCTGGATGACACCAAGGTGTCTTTGATCGACATCAATGTGCTGCTGCATCAGACCCCCGGCGGTATGCTCTCCAATCTGGTGAACCAGCTGCGGGAGATGGATTCCCTGGATAAGATCGGCCAGGTGTACAAGGAACTGCCCCGGGTGAGAAAAGAACTGGGCCAGATTCCTCTGGTGACGCCCACCAGTCAGATTGTGGGCACCCAGACCGTGAACAATGTCCTGTTTGACACCAAAGAAGAGCGGTACAAGATGATTTCCGGCCAGGTCAAGGATCTGTGTTACGGCCTGTACGGCAAGACATCGGTTCCCATTGATCCGGAGGTCCAGAAAAAAGCGCTCAAAGGGTATCCCAGAGGTGAAAAGCCCATCACCTGCCGGCCGGCCCAGGTGCTGGAACCGGAGCTGGAAAAAGCAAAACAGGAGATCGGGGACCTGGCAAAAAACGATGAAGACCTGTTGCTGTATGCCCTGTTTCCCGTGACCGGCAAAAAATTCCTCAAACAGAAATACGGGCTGGAAAAAATGTCGGATGCGCTTAAACCCGTTACCCTGGAGGATGTTAAAAAACAGGACGCCTTGATTAAAAAAGCAAAGGCCGGGGAACTGATGGAAAAACCCTGTTTTGAAAAAACCGAAAACACCCGGATGTTCACCGTGTTTGTAGAGGGTGAGTGCTTTGAGGTCGGGGTTGAAGAGCAGGGGGGACAGCCGGGCATTTCCCATGTGGCACCGGCAGCCGCAACATCGGCTCCCAAGCCTTCTTCTCCGGCACCCGGGGCACCGGTCCAGGCCAAGCCGGCACCAGAGCCTGTCAAACAGGACCCCGTCAAAACAGGTTCCGCCTCTGATACCGGTACCCCGGTGACTGCCCCCATGCCCGGCATGGTGATCCGGTATGAAAAACAGGTAGGGGATCCCGTGGAAGAAGGGGAAACCGTGGTGGTGATCGAGGCCATGAAAATGGAAAATGCCCTGCCGGCCCCCAAAACCGGAACCGTCTCCGGCATCGGTTTTGACACGGGTGATGCCGTGGCCAAAGGAGACGTGCTGGCAGTGATCGACTGATCATCGATTGACAAAAACGGGGGGCTGATTACTATGAATGACTGAACCTGTCAGACATTCATAAGGAGATGAAAAATAATGGCTTTTGAAACAAAAGAAGAACTGCTGGACAAATATATCCAGATGGATAAACCCGTGTGCCCCCATTGCCGGGAAGAAATGACACTGTGGGAAGTGCCGCCCATCAATTTTTCCGATGGACTCGGATGGGGAACCCCGTACCTGTTTGTGTGTTTCAATGATGACTGCCCTTCCTATCGAAAGGGATGGGATCATCTTAAAGACACCATGGAAACCCCTGCGTCTTACCGGTGCATCAATGAACCGGGCCAGAAGAATTTTGAATACATGCCCGTGTTCAGCCCGGTGGGTGGGACCGGAAGTAAACTGGATGACGAAGCAGTGATTCGTCAGAATGAACTCAAGGAAAAAACCAAACAGGCGTTTTCCATTCTCACGGATTATTACATGTCAAAGGACTGGGACGAGATTTTAAAAATGCTGCTGGACCCGGTGATTCCCAACCGGGCCCGGCTCAAAGCCGCTGAAATGGTGGGAGAACTGGGCGGTGTGGAAGCCATCGAGCCTCTGATCAATCACAAATTCCCCACCCCGGTGCTGGATAACGGGGTGAAATCCGCTATTGAACAGCTTCATGAGCGGCATTTCACAAGAGAGTGTCCCTTTTGCGCGGAAATTATTAAAAAAAGAGCCAAATTCTGCAAGCACTGCAATAAAGAACTGTCGTAAAATCAACGATTGATTTTTTCCAGGTTAAAGGAGCGGTAGATGATCATCTCCCGCTCCTTTCTGTTTTCTTCCAACGGTTGAAACACAATGTCGGGCAGTTTTTTTACCATCTGTTCCCGGGACGGAACCGCCGTCAGTCCCTTGCCCAGGGTTTTGCCGGACAGCGTGTCCATGACCACGGCATCTTTGGCATCCGTGGACACGGCAAAGGGAATCTGATAGTTTCTGACCAGGCGGGCACCGGCCAGAATTTCCCGTTCATATGAGCCGATGGAACCGGCCACACAGGTCACGGCCATGACTGCCCGGTCTTGGATACAGACCACCAGGTCAATGGAAGAGACATAATCTTCTCCTTTGAACTGAACGGTCAGTGGTTCGTTCACGTGAATTTCCTGTTTTTTGTACCCATGGGTTTCCACCAGAAATTTTTCAAAATTCTGCCGGCTGATTTCAGGCCCGGCCAGATTGATCGGATTTCCGGTGATGTAGTCTGTAATCTGTTCCATCATTGTCATGCCTTTATTTCATTCCATTATCAGAGATGTGCCGGTCATTTCCCCGGGTTGCGCCAGATGGAGTGTTTTGAGAATCGTCGGTGCGATATCTCCGAGAATGCCGTTTTTCAAGGGGATATCCGGCAGCCCTTTTCCGGCGATGATAAACGGTACTGGATTCAGGGTATGGGCGGTATGGGGGGAGCCGTCCGGAGCGATCATCTGCTCACAGTTGCCGTGATCCGCCGTGACAAAAGCGGTGCCCCCGGTTTCCCAGACGGCTTCCACCACCTGCCGGGCGCATTGATCCACGGTTTCACAGGCTTTGATAGCTGCACTCAATACCCCGGTATGCCCCACCATGTCCATGTTGGCAAAATTCAGTACAATGAATTGAAACCGGCCGGAACGTATTTCCTGGCAGGCCTGCTCCGCCACTTCAAAGGCACTCATCTGGGGCTTTTCATCATAGGTGGCCACATCCCGGGGCGATGGCACCAGAATGCGTGTTTCGCCGTCAAATGCGGTTTCATCCCCGCCGTTGAAAAAATAGGTGACATGGGCGTATTTTTCCGTTTCCGCCATACGCAGCTGTGTGATCCCCTGATCACTCAGCACCTGACCGAAAATCCCGGTCAATTTCTGGGGGCCGAACGCGACCGGCAGATCAAATGTTTCATCATATCGGGTCATGGTTACAAAACCGGACAGGTCCGGAAAGACGCTCCGGTTGAATTCTTTAAAATCCCTGCAGGTGAAGGCCCGGGTGATCTCCTTGGCCCGGTCCGCCCGGAAATTGAAAAAAATGATCCCGTCCCCGTCCGTGACGGTACCGGTGCCGGACCCGGGGGCCTCTTCAATAAAGACGGGGGTGACAAATTCATCGGTCTGGCCCTGGTCATAAGCGTTCTGGATGGCGGCCAACGGATCGGTATGCCTTTCTCCGGCCGCCGTGGTCATCAGGTCATATCCCTTTTGAATCCGGTCCCACCGGGTGTCCCTGTCCATGGTCCAGTATCGGCCGGCAATGGTTTTGACCGAACCGTACCCGTGTCTGTCCAGATGCCGGATCAATTGATCCATGTATGTGATACCGCTTTTGGGCGGAGTGTCTCGACCGTCCAGAATGGCATGAATATACACATTTTTTACCCCGCGGATCCTGGCCATGTCCACCAGGGCCAGCAGATGAAGGAGATGGCTGTGCACCCCGCCGTCCGACAACAGGCCCATCAGGTGCAAACACGTATCGGCTTTTTTCACGGCATCCATGGCGGATGTCAGTACCGGGTTGTCAAAAAAGGTGTTGTCTTCAATGGCGGTGTTGATACGGATCAGATCCTGGAGCACCCGCCGGCCGGCCCCGATGTTCATATGGCCCACCTCGGAATTGCCCATGGTGCCGTCAGGCAGGCCTACAGCCGGGCCGGAACACTGCAGCTGACAATGGGGGGCGTTGGCCAGAAGATGATCCAGAAACGGGGTGTCCGCCTGAGCTGCGGCATTGCCGGTTGTGTGTTCATTGATCCCCCATCCGTCCAGGATCATGAGAATGTGTGTCGGCAGGTGTGCTGAAGTCATGAGGGATCCTTCGGCGGTTTCAAGATCGTTTCGAATTCAGACAGATCCAGGCGGGGGGCGTCGCTCCACAGACCTTCCAGATCATAAAACGCTCTGGCTCTGGTTTCAAATATATGGATGATGCGGCTGCCGTAATCCAGCAGGGCCCATTCCCCTTCTTTGATCCCTTCCGTGCCCAGAGACGGAATGTTTTTTGCCTTCAGCCCGGTGACGATATGTTCGGCCAGAGAGGTCACCTGGCGGTGGGAACCGGCTTCGACAATGATCAGCGTGTCGGTATATGAGGTGAGTGAACGGACATCAATGGCGGTGACCGACCGGGGCTTGCGGCTGAAAACAACACTCAGGTAAGGTGTCAGCTCTTCTGAAGGATCTGTCATACGTATAAATTCCTTTCAATGATAATTTTTTCCACCGGCGGCGGCACCAGGTCTTTGATGGGAAGGTGCTGTTTCACCCGGTTGCGTATCAAAGTGGAGGAGATGTCAATTCGGGGAACCGGGCAAATGCAAACCGGCTGCAGTCTATCATGAATGAATTGCCGCTCCTCCTGGTGCCATGTGTATCCTTTTGCGATATGTTCGTCAAGAAAGGATCGGACTTCCGGGTGTGACACCGTACCCTGTCTGGGCATGACAACGATGGGAACTGCGGCAAAGATATCTTTTTGCCGTTTCCAGGTGGGGGTGTCAAAAAACGCATCCGATCCCATGAGCAGATAAAACTGATACGAGTCACCATATTGCCGTTTGAAAGCGTAAACCGTGTCGATGGTAAAGGACGGCCCGTTGCGCCTGATTTCAATATCAGATGGAACCAGCCCTTTTTTTTGTGCCAGGCTTTGGACCACCATGTCATAGCGGTCTTCTGCCGGTGCCAGATCAACTCCGGGTTTATGGGGCGGTGTGGCCGAAGGAAAAAAAAAGATGGTGTCCAGGGACAGATATTGCTGCACATGCTCGGCAATCCGGATGTGTGCCATATGAAGCGGGTTGAATGTGCCGCCAAAAAGTCCGGCTTTCATGGAATCACTCTTTTTGAAGAAGGGATGCCAGCAATTGGATCAGCTTGTCAATCCCCTGCCCGGTGACTGCTGAAACGGTATGTACCTCAAGATCGGGCACCGCCCGGCAGAAACTGGTCACCCGGTGATCGGTGCCGGCCAGATCGATTTTGTTGAGCACGATGATTTTGGCCTTGTCCGCCAGAGACCGGCTGTAAAGTTGGAGTTCCTGGTTGACAACGGTGAAATCCGCCAGAGGTTCCTGGGGATCGATGGTGCCGGCGTCGATCAGATGAATCAGTATGCCGGTCCGTTCAATGTGTTTGAGAAACTTGATTCCCAGTCCGGTCCCCTGGTGGGCCCCTTTGATAAGCCCGGGGATGTCGGCAACGGCAAACGGTTCACCAAACGGGGTGTGACCATGCCCAGTGTCGGGATCAGGGTGGTGAACGGGTATGCCCCGATTTTGGGCCGGGCCGCGGACATGGCGCTGATAAGCGTGGACTTTCCGGCATTGGGAAGTCCCACGATGCCCACGTCCGCCAAAAGTTTCAGTTCGAGCTTGAGCTTGCGCTCGATACCCGGAAGTCCGGGCTGGGAATACCGGGGGGCCCGGTTGGTGGATGTGGCAAACCGTTTGTTTCCCCGGCCGCCTTTCCCGCCGTGGGCGATGATGTATTCATCCCCTTCCCGGGTAAGATCCACCATGGTCTGGTTTGTCTCGGCATCCCGGACCAGGGTTCCCGCCGGCAGGTTGATATAGCAGTGGCTTCCGTTTTTGCCGTGTTTCTGGCGGCCCATTCCCGGCGCACCGTTCTGCGCCCGGTGCATTTTCTGGCGGTGCAAATCATACAGGGTCCGCTTTCCCGGATCCACTTTTAATATGACATGACCGCCGTCACCGCCGTCACCACCGTCCGGCCCCCCCCGCTCGATGAACCGCTCGCGCCGGAAAGAGGTGCATCCCGGCCCCCCGTCACCGGACTGAATGGTGATAACTGCTTCATCAACAAATTTCACGCGGCATAAACACTGACTTTTTTACGGTCACGGCCTTTTCTTTCAAAGGTCACCACACCATCGATCAAGGCAAACAGGGTATAATCCTTGCCCATACCCACATTGTTTCCCGGATGGATTTTTGTACCCACCTGCCGGACAATGATATTGCCGGCTGAAACGGCCTGTCCGCCGAATTTTTTCACGCCCCGGCGCTGCGCATTTGAATCCCGGCCGTTTTTTGAACTTCCGGCTGCTTTTTTATGTGACATGTGTCAATCTCCCTTTTTGTCTTTTGCTTAAACGGATATGGACGCAATCTTAATCTGGGTGTAATGCTGCCGGTGGCCCTGCATTTTTCTGTACCCTTTACGCCGTTTGTATTTAAAAACCAGCTGTTTTCTGTCACGGCCCTGTTCCATGACCTGGGCCCGGACCACGGCATTTTCCACCACGGGACTGCCTGTGGTGATGGTTTCTCCGTCTGAATACAGGAGCACATCATTGAATTCAATTTCCGAACCCTCGGTTCCCGCCAGTTTCTCAACTTTCAGGATCTGGTTCTCCTGAACCTTGTATTGCTTACCGCCGGTTCTGATCACTGCGTACATGGTTAAACTCTCCTTATCAAATCAATACGTCTTGCCGTTTCCTGTCGACTTCTATCAAATCATATAAAACTCTTAATATTATAAATTCTGAAATTGTTTGTCAATCATAAAAACGTATTTCCATCCGGACAACAGCACATATCAGAAATCGTAAAATAACACTTGCAAAATATAATTGTCAAAGATAAAAAAACGGCCATGATTCAAGTAAAGTGTGACATCGGCGAGACAGTATGAATTATCTGCCTGTTCTGGACATGATTCATAATCTGACGTTATTGCTGGCCACCGCCTATGTGTTTGATCGGGTCACGGCCCGCTGGTCCCGGAAAAAAACAATCCTGACACAGGTCCTGTTCGGCATTTTTATCGGTGCCGTCGGGATGGCGGCCATGACCGTGCCCTGGGCCGTGGCACCCGGCGTGATCATCGACAGCCGTTCGATTCTGTTAAGCCTGTCCGGTCTTTTTTTCGGCGCCGTTCCCACGGGCGTGGCCATGGGGATGACCGGGCTGTTCCGGATGTATCAGGGAGGCATCGGGGCCTGGACCGGAGTGGCTTTGATCGTTTTTTCCGGGTGCATCGGGATGGTCTGGCGGCGATATCTGACAACGCCCCTGCGGGAACTGTCCTGGTACCGGCTTTATGGTTTCGGAGTGGTGGTCCACCTGGTCATGCTGGGGCTCATGCTGATGCTGCCCCTGGGCATTGCCAAAGCCGTGCTGTTGAAAATCACATTGCCGCTCATCATCTTATATCCATGGGTGACGGTGTTCCTGGGCATGCTTCTGGTCAACCGGCTTGAGCAGGAACACCTGCACCGGAAGGCGAAAGATTCCGGACAGTTCGCCTTTGCCACCATTGACGCGTTGAGCGCCCATGTGGCAGTGCTGGATGAAACCGGCAGAATTATTGCGGTCAACCAGGCATGGCGCAAGTTTGCCGCATCCAACGGCCTGGTCTCAACCCAGGTGTGTGAAGGGGCGGATTATCTGTCGGTATGCGATGCCGCAGTCGGTGATGACAAGGATCCGGCCCGGGATTTTGCCGCAGGGCTCCGGTCGGTGATGGCGGGTGATGTTCAGACCTTTGCCATGGAATATCCCTGTCATTCTCCGGATGAACCGCGCTGGTTCATCGGCCGGGTCACCTGTTTCAGCCATTCAGGTAAGCTGCGGCTGGTGGTGGCCCATGAAAACATCACCGACCGCAGACAGGCGGAACAGGCGTTGACCGATCACCGGAATCATCTGGAGGACCTGGTCAATGAACGGACCCGGGGCCTGGAAGCAAAAAACCGGCAGCTCAAGCAGGAGGTTTCCAAAAGGCAGGCGGCGGAAGCCAGTATCCGGGAAAGTGAAGAACGCTATCGGACCCTGGTGGAACTGACACCGGACATTATCTATCGGATCACGGAAAACGGGACCATTGATTATATTTCTTCGGCGGTCCGGCAGCTGGGATATGAGCCTGCAGAACTCCAGGGCCGTCCCATGGCGGATCTGCTGCATCCGGACGACCGGGAGATTTTCGGCCATAACCTGGTGGAGCGCCGGATCGGGGAGCGGCGACAGAGGCACCTGGATGTCCGGCTGATGCACAAAAACCAAAGTCCTCAGGATTACGCCCTCAATTTCACCTTTGTTCAGCTGTCTGCCCGGGGATACTGGGATGTGCCGGACCACGAGATTTCACGGCCGGACAAGCAGTTTCTCCACACCCTGGGCATTGCCCATGATATCACGCTGCGCAAGCAGGCGGCCCAGGCACTGGTAGAGAGCCGGAAAAAACTGCGGCTTCTCAAAAACGTGGCGGCAGCCGCCAACGCGGCAGCGACGTCGAACGAAGCCCTTCAGGCAGCAGTGGACGGTATTGCCCGGTTCATGGGCTGGCCGGTGGGGCATGTGTATGAAGCAGGGGATGACCCGCCGGATCGTCTGATTCCCACAGATATCTGGTACCTGGAAGATGACACGCGGTTTGCCGCATTCAGGAAAATCACAGAACGCACGCTTTTCAGCCCGGGTCAGGGCATGATCGGGCGGGTGATGGCCGCAAAGCAGAGTATATGGTTCGAGGACCTGGCCATTTACCCGGATTTTCCCCGGATCGGTCATGCCGGAGAGGTCGGACTTCATGCCGGATTTGCATTTCCTGTCATGGTGGAAGACCATGTGGCGGCGGTGATGGAATTTTTCAGTCCGGTCAAGCAGAATCCTGATCCGTCCCTTCTGGAAATTCTGGATGAAATCGGCAACCAGCTGGGAATTGTGATTGCCAGAAAACGGTCGGAAAAAGAACTTGAAAAACTGGCCACCGCCGTTGAACAGAGCCCGGCCACCGTAATCATCACCGACCTGCATGGAAACATCGAATATGCCAATCCGAAATTTGCGGAACTGACCGGGTATACCCTGGCGGAAGTGAAGGGGAAAAACCCCAGTTTTTTGAAATCCGGCCATCATTCACAATCCTTTTACAGGAAACTGTGGCAGACGATTACCTCGGGCAGACCCTGGCACGGTACGTTCTGCAACGAGGATAAAAACGGCACCATGTACTGGGAACACGCATCCATTTCACCGGTCCGGGACCCCCAGGGGAATGTGACCCATTTTGTGGCGGTCAAGGAAAATATCACCCGGCTGTTGCAGTATGAAAATGAACTCAAAAAAGCCAAGGAATCGGCAGAGCGGGCCAACCGGGCAAAATCCGATTTTCTGGCCAACATGTCCCATGAACTGCGGACCCCGCTCAATGCCATCATCGGGTTCTCCGAGGTGCTCAAGGAGCAGTATTTCGGGCCGCTGGTTGACAAACAAGAGGAATATGTGGATGATATTATGGAAAGCGGGCGGCACCTCCTCTCTTTGATCAATGATATTCTGGACCTGTCCCGGGTGGAGGCGGGAAAAACCGAGCTGGAGCTGTCACAGGTGAACATTTCCCAACTCATTGATAACAGCCTGATCATGATCAAGGAAAAAGCATCCAAACACCAGATTGCCCTTGAAAAGGAAGTGACCCAGGCTGTTCAGGCGCAGGCGATCTCAGCGGATCAGAGAAAACTCAAACAGGTTTTGTACAACCTGCTGTCCAATGCCGTGAAATTTACTCCGGACGGGGGCGCCATCACCATTCGGGCCGGACAGGTTTACGGCAAGACCCGTCTGGGTTATGATACCGGAACCGATGACGCCTGTATTGAAATATCTGTCACCGATACCGGCCCGGGCATTGATCCCGCGTATCATGACAAAGTGTTTGAACCGTTTTTCCAGGTTCACGGCACCCGGCAGGACAAAAGTCCGGGGACCGGTCTGGGACTGCCTCTGACACGGGATCTGGTGACGCTTCATGGAGGAAGAATATTTTTGACCAGCGAAGGGCAGGGAAAAGGGGCGACTTTTTCTTTTATCATTCCGGTAAATCTGAAAAAAAAACAAAGCCCGTCACATACTGACATCGAGGATAAAGGATCACTCCCATGACGGACAAAAAAAACAGAACCATTTTGATTGTGGAAGATGAATCTCAGAACCGGAAGCTGTTTCGGGATGTGCTTCAATACAGAGGTTACACTGTTTATGAGGCCATAAACGGACAGGAAGGCGTTGCCCTGGCAGAGCAGCATCTGCCGGATCTTGTTCTCATGGATATTCAGATGCCGGTCATGGACGGCCTGTCTGCCACCCGGATTCTCAAGCAGAACAAAATCACTCAGGATATCATGGTGGTGGCCCTTACGGCAAACGCCATGCCCGGGGACAAGGAAGAAATACTGGCGGCCGGGTGTCATGATTATATTTCCAAACCGTTCCGGCTGCAAGAATTTCTGGAAAAAATCAAGGAATACCTGCCTGAAGATTCCGAGTGAAATCAGTTGAAAAGGAATGATGATGAACAAACAGTCAACCATACTGGTGGTGGATGACGAAGACCGGAATCTGCGTCTGATGGAGGCCATGCTGGTACCGGCAGGCTACCGGGTGTTAACGGCCGGCCACGGGAAACAGGCCCTGGATGTGATCGCCAGAGAACCGGTGGACGTGATTCTGCTGGATGTCATGATGCCGGAAATGGACGGCTATGACGTGGCCGGGCAGTTGAAATCCGATCCTGAAACAACCATCATTCCCATTGTCATGGTGACGGCCCTGCATGCCAAAGAAGACAGAATACGGGCCATTGAAGCCGGGGCGGATGATTTTTTGACAAAACCGGTGGACAAAACCGAGATGCGGGCCCGGGTGGCCTCTCTGGTCAAAGTGAAAGCCTACAATGACCATATGCGCAATTATCAGAAGGAACTGGAATCCGAGGTGGCCAGACGGACCCGGGACCTTGAGCAGGCATCTGAGCGGATTAAATCCGTATCTCTGGAGGCCATCTACCGGCTGACCCGGGCTGCGGAATACAAGGATGAAGACACCGGCGCCCATATCCAGCGCATGAGCAATTATGCGGCCGCCATTTCCCGGCACATGAGACTTGGAAAAAAAGTCACGGAATCCATTCTGTATGCGACCCCGATGCATGATATCGGAAAAATCGGGATTCCGGACCGTATTCTTTTGAAACCGGGACCGCTGGATCCGGATGAATGGGCTGTGATGCAGCAGCATACCACGATCGGGGCCCGGATTCTTGAAGGTTCCACCACCGGCATCATCCGGCTGGGGGAAACCGTGGCATTGACACATCATGAAAAATGGGACGGATCCGGATATCCCCGGGGATTGAAGGGAAAACAGATCCCGCTGGTGGGGCGCATTGTCGCCATTGCGGATGTGTTTGATGCCCTGACTTCCAAACGGCCCTACAAAGAGGCGTTTTCCCTTGAAACATCCTATGAGATCATCCGCCAGGGCCGGGGAACCCATTTTGATCCGGCCGTGGTGGACGTGTTTTTTTCGGCTGAATCAGATATTCTGAAAATCAAGGACGCTTTTCATGATGATGCGGATTTCATCAGCCAGGCACCCATGATCATCCAGAACCGGACCCGGCAAAAATGAACACGGCCCCGTGCAGTCTGACGGTCCGGCTGGATGCTTTGCCTCCGGATCTGCCGGATTTGCTGACAACCCGGCCGGAAAAAGGACTGAAAATGATCCGGTGGCAGAGCTCCGGGGATTTGACTTCTCTGCCCACCCAGCAGCTGTGGCAGGCAGCAAAAAAAGGGATATGGAACCATGTTTCCGGGCCGGATCTGTTTGACAAAGGCAGTGACACCGTGCCGGTGCGATATATCCTGACCCATCCCCATGTGGTGCATTCTTTTGACCTGCCAGGTGACCGCACCCATTTGCCGGTAATGTCCCATGCCTATGACAAGATCGATCCCCTGCCGGGCATCCCGTTCTGGCAGACCCTCTCCGGGCCGGATGCCATTTTGTCCTGTCTGGCCCGGCATCCGGCATCTTATCTGGCCCGCCTCCGATGGGACAACGGCACCCGGATCATCCTGGGAAATGACGTGGCGTTCCATTTTGAATCCCCGTCATCGCTGTCACCGGCGTTCCTGGATCAGGTCCGTGCCATGGTGATTGCCGGCGGATCTGTGGATACCACCCATGTCCGGTCCAATCTTGAGAATGCGTTTTTAATCGGGTATGCCGTGGAAAACCAAAAAATGGTGGGCTGCTCCTGTCTGAAACATCCCCGGACCGCTTTGATCCAGCGGCTGAAAAACACCACCGGCCTGGATTTTTCCGGGTGTGTGGAGCGGGGCTATACCTCGGTGCGGCCCGAGTACCGGTCTCTGGGTGTGGGGCGCCGGCTGCTGGAGGGCTTGACGGCCCGGGCCGGAAAATACAAAATATTCGCCATCATTGCTGAAGACAATCTGGCCACCCAGAAAATTGCCAGATGGAACAGCACCCGGAAAATCACCACCTATTTCAGTGAAACAACAAACAAGCAGATGGGCATCTGGATGCCGGCCCATATGGACCCGCCGGAAAAACAAGACCAGTCTGGTGCCGAACCGTTCCATGGAGAAGAGCTCCGATGAAAATCGGTGTTCTCACCATCCATGGCCCGGAGTTCCATCCCAACGGCCGTCTGGACCAGGCGGCCCGGCACAGGGGGCATCACCTGATGCTCATCAATCCGTATCAGCTGACCTGTGTGCTGGAAAACCAGAACCCGGGGATTCACGGCTGCGACCCTGCCGTGACCGGCGGTCTGCCGGATGTGGTGCTGCCCCGCCAGGGATCTCCCATGGGCGAGTACGGGTTTGTGCTGCTGCGGCAGTTTCAGGCCATGGGGATCCCTTTGGTCAACGGGCTGGAAGGGGTGACCATCGCCCGGCATCAGTATATCACCCTTCAGACGCTGGCGGCAGCCGGCATTCCGGTGCCGGATACCTGTTTTGTCACCCGCAAGATCCCGTTTTTTGAAGCGGTGGACCGCCTGGGGGGATATCCGGTGGTGGTCAAGCAGCCCAGCGGCATGGGGGGGGACGGGGTGTTTAAAATCGATGATGCAGCCCAGGCGGAAACGTGGGTGGATGCCCGGCTGGATCCGGTGAAAGGGCTGCTGGTGCAGCGGTTTTTCCCGGTGTCCGGGCGGTTGGATGCCCGGATTCTGGTGATCAACGGCCGGGTGGCGGGGGCCATGACACTGTCACCGGCACCGGATGATTTCAGAACCAATATCCATCGCCGGGGCCGGGCTGCGGCGTTTGATCCCCCGGCCTCATGGAAACAGATGGCGGCCGCGGCGGCAAAGGTCTGCAGTCTGGATGTCGCGGGTATTGACATGATGGGAAAACCAGACGGTCCCCCCTGTGTCATCGAGGTCAACTATTCACCGGGGTTCAGGGGGCTTGAAGCGGCCACGGGCACTGATATCGCCGTAAAAATTATTGATTTTGCCGTACGTCGGGCCGGTAAGCCGTCCCGCAGATAAAAAACGGCCATTCATGATCACAATCCACAGATTCAAAAAGAGAACGCGCCATGAAGATTACCCAGATTCAGTTAAAACAGGATGCCGGTTTTGCCGCAGCTTCGGCCCGGGTTGTATTTGAAGACAGTGACTTGCCTGAAAAAACCGTATTTATCAAAACCCCGAAAGATCATGCCCGGGGGTTTGATGCCAACCCGGACGCGTTTCTGGTGGGATGTCTGCTGCCGGCCCTGCATCTGGGAGAAAAACGCATTTTTGTGAACGGACCGGTATGCCCGTTTCTCAAAGAAGGCGTGCACGTGGCCATGCACATTCTGGCCCACTGGACCCGGGGTCGGTATGCCCCGATTCCTGTTGAATCCGCATCCAATGCCCACGAAGTACCGGTGACCCCCGGCCGGGCCGGCATGGTCATGTCCGGCGGCATGGACTCTCTGGCGGCCCTGCGCCTGAACCGGCTGAATTATCCAAAGACCCATCCGGCCTATATCCGGGACGGGTTTTTTCTTCATGGCTTTGATATCGGCGGGGTCAGGGAACGGGGGGCCAAGCTGCATGTGTTTGACCGGGCCGTGACCGCCATCACCCGGATCACACAGGATGCCGGAGCAACCCTGGTACCGGTGTATACCAACCTGCGTCACCTGTGCGATGAACGGGACCTGTGGCTGAACAGTTTTTTCGGCGCGGTTTTAGCGGCCATGACCCATGGCTTCAGTCACCGGGTCAACCTGATGTTCATCGGTTCTTCCTATGATATTCCCAACCTGCATCCCTGCGGGTCTCATCCTCTGCTGGATCCCGAGTATTCCAGCTATGCCGTGAGAATCCGTCACCGGGATTATGAACTGTCCCGCCTGGAGAAAATTAAAATCGTATCCCAATGGGATACGGCATTTCAGAATTTCCGGGTCTGCCTGGCCAATGTACCGGATCAACTCAATTGCGGGCGATGCGAAAAATGCGTGCGCACCATGACCGAGCTCACCGCACTGGGGCTGCTGCATAAAACCCGGGCGTTTGAAGCGGATGAGGTCACCCCGGCGGATATTTCACAATTCGACATCACCATCCGGGTGCGTCCTCCGTTTTACCGGCCCCTGATTCCCCTGCTCAGAAACCGGGGACGGGATGATCTGGCAGATACCATTGCCGGGTTGCTGAATTAAACAGACGGCTGACCCAGGTTATTTTTTTTCCTGAACCAGGGAATGCAGATGCCGGATGCGCTGGCTCAAAACCGAACAGATCTGCAGGGCGATGCGTGGAAATTCCATGGCGGTTTCCTTGAATTCCTGTTTATGCAGGGTCAGAAACCGGCAGGGGGTGATGGTTCGAATGGTCGCGGATCTGGGAGAATTGTCGATCAATGCCATTTCCCCGAATGCCGCACCGGAATCCATCTCATCGATGACAGATTTGTTTCCGTTTTCTTTTTCCATGATCACCGACACCCGGCCTTCAATGATCAGGTATACGGTTTCACCAATACTGTCCTGTTTGATAACATCCTTGTCTTCGGCACATTCCAGTTCTTCGGTTACGGACCCGATGGCAGCCAGTTCCGATGCCGTCAATCCGGAAAAGATATCGATTTCCTTGAGAAGAAGTATTTTTTCACCTAACGACAATTTGGCCGGCACTTCTTTATCCGGCAGTGATTTCGTTTTTTTCAGGATCATATGGAGTTCCTTTAAAATATACGGGTTTTCGGATTGTTTCAGGCCCTGAATCCAATCCGTTGCCGGTTGCAGGTCATGAATTTCTCCGATCAGCCCCAGTCCCAGAATCACATCCACCCAGTCCGGTGAAGCCAGCAGCGCTGATGCGGCTTGTCGGCCATCGGATGAATAATCCGGGATTTTTACCTGTTTTTTACCGTCCGCCAAAGCGACGGTGATATCAGGACTTTCCAGCAGCGGCAGCATGGTGTTGAAAGTTTTTCGGTCCAGAATATCATTGAGCAGTTCAATGGCATTGGCCCGCTGGCGTTTGTCCGCGGAAAAGATTCCCTGCCAGGCGGTCCGCATCCGGCCGGTCTGATCATGGACCGCCAAAACCCGGATAATATTTTCTAAAATCAGCTCTTTTCTCTCCACCAGATGTGATATGGCCAGATCCCGCATGGGGCCCTGGGTCAGGTTTTCCAGCGATGCGGCCATGGCTATGCATTCATAGGATTTTTCCAGATTTTTTTTGGCGAAGATCAACACATCAAATTCTTTAATGTCCAGGGTATCCAGCAGATTGAAAAGCCCTTTGCGGATCCGGGTGGACGGCAGACCCAATGATTCCACCAGCAACCGGGGATTCTGAAAATCAGCGGTCCTGATTTTCTCCTTGGCAAATTCATGAATCTCATCTGATGGATCACCCATCAGATGAATGGTTTTCACCAGGGTGTCGTCATCGACAATGGACAATGCATCCAGCGCGGCCATGCGGACATCGGTCCGGTCATGGGACAGATAATGCAGGGCCACTGCGTTGATATCATCGGCTTGAAGCCGGGATAAGGCGATCATGATATCCGGAATGACCGGGTCGATGCCGGGGATTTTGAGCATGTCTTTGAGCTCAGGAATCCATTTTTTGCTGCGGCTCAATCCGGCACAGATGATGCCGGCCTGGCGGGAGGCCGGATCTTTTTCACCCAGCCAGTCGGCAATGAGCTGCTCAAGCTTTTCCGGCTGGCCGCTGTGAATGCAGGCGCCTGCAAACCCTTTGATCACGGGATGTGTGCTTTTAACAAACCCGGAGATGACCGGATAATCACCTGGGTTTATGCCGTGCCGGTTGATGAGTTTGAGTATGGCAATGGTCGTTTCCGGGCGTTTCAAAGACAGCAAAGGAATCAGCTCTTTGGCAGCCCGGGGTCCGGATTCGGGCGTGATCATTTTAACCAGTGCCACCTGGGTGGCTTCATCCTGGTTTTCGAGATTTTTGATAATCAGCGGGTCCAGCCTGTGGGATGAAAAATTTTTCAACAGTTTTGCATACCAGACCGCATCTTTTCCCCGGGCTGACAGAAATGAATTTTCCAGGCTGGACAAAGTTTTTTCCTGGTTGAAGATCTGGCCCAGTTCTTTTTGATCCATACTCCTGATATCCAGCATGTTGTTGGAAATCAGATCCAGCAGAATTTTCGAATAATTGGCTTTAAGCACAAACGGGGCCACCACCCAGGCGATCATGAACGGCAGCGCCACCAGGGTCAGGTACCGGGGATGAAATAACGGGGTGGACAGCAGAATCAATGTCGAGCCCGTGAACAATGCGATCCGGACCACGGTCCCCCGGAGAAACGGCCGGATCATGTTCCGGTAGGATTCGGGAAACAGGCCGATGAGAATGCTGTTGGCCGGCATATTGATGGTTGTGCGGATAATGTTGGTGGACATTCTGGCATACATGGCGGAGATCACGTCAAATCGGAACAGAAAAGCGAAAAATGCCAGCATATAGTTGAAAGGATGGAACATGAGGGCCACCGGCAGCCCCCATTTGCCGTAGATACGGCCCACAAACAGCAAAATGAACAGACTGATAATGTTCAATACGCCTCTGAAATAACCGAAAAACTGGATCATTGCCGTTTCAGAGGCAAACTGTTCGTTAACGGCATAATTGAACTGATAGTTCATGATGGGGATGACCACATTCGGCATGAATGTCAGGACCAGCACAATTTTTACCAGGATGGAATCTTTGACCAGCGGATAAATCCGCTTGATTTCTTCCATCATGGGTGGTTTTTTCCTGGCGGATTTCCCTGATTTTTCCGTGTAGATCAGCGTGGCGTAGCTTCTTCCCATGGCTTTTATGAGCAGCGCCCCCAGGATGGTGGTGATCAGGTACAGGTATAACAGGTTGTCCAGACTGAAAAGAGTTGCAAAATAAGGCGTACCGAAACTGCCCAGGATCAGTCCGATCACCCCGCCGGCCGTGAGAAGCGGGAACAGTCGCTTGGACTGACGGGTATTGAACAAATCATTGCACATGTTCCAGAACAGCAGGGCCTGCAAGAGTTCAAACTGGCTTTTGAGCATGAACAGCAGCGGGTACAGCAGTTCGATGCCCAAAGGAATGAGCAGGCGGATGACCGTGACGATGATTCCGGAAAAAATGAAAATATAGTATAACAGCCTGGCCCCGGAGGTCTTGCTTAAAAAAACCGTCAGAAAACCGGTGATGAAGAATGTGGCCACGGCATTGAGCATGTTGACCACCGGCATGAATTCCACGCCGTATCTTTTCAGAAAAGCGGTTTCCGCATAATTGTTCAGAATAATGCCTGAACTCCGGATAATGAAAAGAAGGGCCGCGGTCCACAGGAACAGGCTGATCTCTTCTTCATAGATTTTCAGGAAACTCAAGAACTTTGCCCGCATCAATCCACCTCAAGAACCAGCCGGAACCCGGTGGTTTGAAATCTGGCACCGGGATGGGCATAGGTGCGGTTGGCACTGCGCATATACCTGCCGTACAGGTACCAGCTGCCGCCCCGGCGAACCCGGGGTCTGGTGGAAAACAGATCATAGGTGTTGACGCCGGGGGTCCTGACATCATCGGTATATTCATCCCGGCACCATTCCCAGACATTGCCGTGCATGTCGTAAAATCCCCATGGATTGGGCGGAAACGATGCCACCGGGGCCGGGCTGTCCACCGGCAGGCCGATGGATCGGTAATATGAACAGCACGCTCCGTGTCGTTTCGGGGTGTTGGCATACATGGCCAGGGTGCAGTCCGGTTCATCACCCCAGCTGAAAGCCGTGGTCGTTCCGGCCCGGCAGGCATATTCCCATTCTTTTTCCGAAGGAAGCCGGTACCGGGCCGCACCGGCTTTGTTCAATTTTCTGATGAATTTTTGGCAGTCATAATAAGACACCCGGGTCACCGGGGTCCGGGGCCCCCCTTTTTTTTTCAGAAGGATGGCTTTTCCCATGATAGCCTGCCATTGTTCCAGGGTGACTTCGGTTTCCTGAAGATAAAAAGGGTCGGTGATTTCAACCAGGTGCCGGTTTTCGTTGGTTTTCCGGTGGGTTTCGGTGTCAGGGCTTCCCATCTGAAAGGTCCCGGGTGCCACACGGATGAAAGTCATGTCCAGGTGGTTGGTGATTTTTTTTTCCTGGGCCATGCCGGTGGAAGCCAGACAGATCAGACCGGCAAGCACGAGCCATGAAAATCGGCACCCCGATGTTATCAGGGCATGAAAAAAAGTCATCTGTGACCGTTTGTTTTTCAT
>CALGAJ010000012.1 GCA_937951975.1 uncultured Desulfotignum sp. | reverse complement strand
GTGGTATATCCGTGGGTCAGGCATCCCATGGGGATCTCTTCCTTTTGGGCATAATATTGGACCCGCTCCAGGCTGGGCAGGGACACGGCCGGTTCGTTCACGTTGAACACGATGTTGTGGCATCCCATCTTTTTTGCCATGGCCACCAGCCGGTCGGCAGGGATGGTATACATCACCTCCTGGAGGCCGGCCGGGTCCCGGCACGCGATGAACCCGTTGGAACAGTACCGGCACCGGAAGTTGCACCCGGCCGTGCCGATGATCATGGACCGGGAGCCTGGATATGCATGGTAAAATGGCACCGATTCGATCCGGGAGGGGTTGTAGGTGCACCACTGGTCCGGAAAGCGCTCCAGCACCTCTCCGTTTTCTTCCATATACATGCCGCAGAAGCTGCGGCCGAAGGCCAGATCACATGTTCGTTCACAAAATTGGCATTTCATACGATCCTCTTTTTTTCATGGGTAGTCAAAGGGTTGGCCGAAGCATGTTGCGGCTGGTTGGTTTCGGAATCAAAGCGAGCCGGAACCGCCACCCGGACTCCGCCGGTGGTGACATCCAGGCGGATGTTGTCCCCCAGAACCCGTGCCAGTACGTCACCGGTCAGGGTGTCCGCCGTTTTTCCGGCGGCAGCCACCCGGCCCTGGTGGATCAGCACCACGTCATCGCAGTAATGGTAGGTGAGATTGGGATCATGCAGGGTGATGATCACGGTCATCTGCCGTTTGGCGGCCAGTTTCCTCATCAGCGCCATGATCCGGTGCTGGTTGGTGAAATCCAGGTGGGCCGTGGGTTCGTCCAGCAGCATGATGGGGGTTTTCTGGAACAGGGCCCGGGCCAGCATCACAAGCTGGCGCTCTCCCCCGGAAATGGCATTGAAGGCCTGGGGTGCCAGGTGATCGATCCCCACCTCTGCCATGGCGGAGGCGGCCCGGTCCTGCTCTTTTCTGGACGGGGCGGCCCAGGCTCGGATCCTGGCGGCGCCCGCCATCAGGACCATGTCCCGGCAGGAAAAGGAAAACGGGGAGAAATTCACCTGGGGAACCACACTGATGATCTGTGCGATCCGGTGCCGGGCCATCCGGGTGATGTCCTGTCCCAGGATCCGGATTTTTCCGTTCAGCGGCGGCAGCACATGGTTGATGCATCGGAGCAGCGTGGTTTTACCGGACCCGTTCCGGCCCATGACCGCACAGATCCGGCCGGGGTCCGCGGTCATGTGGATCCCGGAGATGACCGGTGTGCTGCCGTATCCGGCGGAAAGGTCTTGAATGTCAAGTATCATGGGACAACCGCGCCTTTCCCGCGTGAATCACCAGGTACCCCAGGAACGGGGCCCCGAAAATGGAGGTGACAATGCTGATGGGGATTTCCGACAACATGACACTTCTTGCCACGCTGTCCATGATCATGAGAAAAAATCCGCCCAGGAACGCGCTCATGGGGATCAGCCGGGTGTGTTCCGGGCCCGCCAGGTACCGGGCGATGTGCGGGACGATCAGCCCGATCCAGGCCACAGTGCCGGCGGCGGCCACGGCCGCGGCCACCATCAGGGTGCTGACCAGCACGTAGAAGATCCGCCAGCGCATTACCGGAACCCCTAAGGACAGGGCATCCTCTTCTCCCTGGGTCATGATGTTCAGCCGCCAGGAAAACAGGATCAGGAGCGTGATGCCCGGCACCAGCACCGGCAGGGTGGCCTGGATCTTGGCCCAGGACGCGGTGTGAAAACTGCCCATGGTCCAGAAGATGATCTGGGCCAGCTGGTCATAGGGGTTGGCCAGGTACATGATAAAAGACAGCCCGGCCTGGAACATGGCGGAAATCACGATGCCGGAAATCACCAGCACGGACGGGGACCGGTCCCGGCTCAGGGATGCCAGAACATAGGCCAGGGTCACGGCCGTGATCCCGAAGACAAACGCGCTGGCCTGGATCACCAGGGCGGCCGGCACCAGGAACATGATGGCCAGGGCGGCACCGAACCCGGCCCCGGCTGTGACCCCCAGGATGTCCGGGGCGGCCAGGGGGTTCCTGAAAAGGGCCTGGAACACGGCCCCGGCCGCTGAAATCCCGGCCCCGGCCAGCATGGCCAGGAGCACCCGGGGCACCCGGATGTTCCAGAAAATCACCATGGGGTCGGCCAGGCCTCCGGAGGCGGCATTGTCCAGGCCCAGTCCGGCCAGCAGCAGCCGGATCACCTGTGCCGGATGGATGGGATACCGCCCGATACACAGGCAGGCAAACAGGCCGAAGACAAAAGCAATGCCCAGGATGACCCACCGGAGTCTCACGGCAGCTGCCCTCCCAGGTTTTCAAAGGAATATCCCATGAACCGGTGATAAAACGCGTTGGCCGTCTGCGTCAGGTCCAGGTCTTCAAACAGGTGCGGATACAGGGTCTTGGCCGTCCAGACCACGCCGAGCACGCAGTGGGGCGCCGGATAATCCCACCACCCGATGTTGGAGGGAAAGGTATAGACCTGCCGGTTCTTGATGGCGCTCACAGTCTGGAACTGGGGAAGGGTGAAAATCTTGTCCCTGCCGTATACATCCAGGTAAGACCCCAGGAAGATCACCTGGGGATCCCACCTTGCGATCTGTTCCGGGGACACATCGGCCCAGAACCCCTCCAGATCTTGAGCCACATTCCGGGCCCCGGCCCTTGCCAGGATTTCGGTCTGCAGCATGTTGCCTGTGGCAACGGAATACACGCTGCGCGGACCGGCAAACAGGACCGGCACCGGCTTGTCCACGTTGTTTTCCAGGCGGGCCGCCACCTCATCCAGGAGCGTTTTGCAGGCCGTGATATAGGTCCGGCCCGCATCCGGACATCCCAGCACATCCGCCATCAGCCGCACCGCTTCAAAGCTTTCCTCAAAGGTTTCGCCCCGGACCGCCACCACGGGGATACCGGCGTTTTCAAACTGGGCCAGTTCGGACCGGTTCATGGAGGCATAGGAAAAAATCACCTGGGGGGCCAGGCTCACCAGGCCCTCGATATTGTACCCATGCCCCTGGATCAGTCCGGGCAGGGCCGCGAATGACGGGTCCACGGCGGCCAGGGCCTTTGCCTCCATGCCGTAGATGCTTTTTTCCACCAGCAGGTGCTGCCGGTTCAGGGCGTATACGATTTTTCCTCCGAAATGGTGCAGCGCCGCAATCCGTTCCGGATTGACCGGAAAGGTCACCTCTCTGCCCAGCTGGTCAATGATGGTGCGCATGGGAAGATCGGGTGTTGCCGGACCGCACCCCAAGAGACTGACGGCCAGAAAAAGGCCGGCCCCTAAGTACAGGCCAAGGGGAAGTACCTTGAGGAACCGGGAAAAAAAGGATCGCAGTGTCATCAGACGTCCCAGTAAAGCAACGCAGACCGGTTTCCGGCGGGCCAGACATAACTGCCGTCCGGCTGCCGGGTCAGGTGTCTGGCCAGCAGTTCCCTTAAAAAAACGTCGTGGTCAGCCGTGTCTTCCAGGTCCAGCCGGAGTTTGATGTCTTCCATGGCGGCCTCAAAAGAGTCACTGGTCCAGGCCGGCCAGGTGCCGTCCGCCTCCATGATCACATCCGGATAGATATCCATGCCCAGCAGGATATTGTAGGCGATCTGGAAATTGGGGCTGTCATAGGGCTGGCCCCAGACGTGCATGGCCGCCTTTGCCATGACCGAGTCGGCAAACGGGGCCCGCATCACCAGGATGCAGCCCTTTCTTGCGGTGTCGCACATTCGGGTGACAAACAAAGGAAAATCTGCAATCCCGTACATGGAATGGGAGGCCAGGATAAAATCATGGGGACCCGGGTCATCTTCGGGCCATGCGCCGGTGAAAATGTCGATATTAGTGATCTTCATTTCATCGATCTTTTCCTTGAGCACGGTCTGCATGGCTTTGGAAGGATCCAGCGCCGTGATGTTTGCGGCATACGGGGCGGCCAGGACCGACCACTTGCCTGTGCCGGCCCCGATGTCCAGGAGAGACGATCCCGGGTGGGCCGTGAGCTTGTCTAAGAGAAACTGCCGGGAAGAATCCGGTCTGGCCCACCGCTGGTCCACTTTTTTGTCGTAATCCCTGGCTTTGTCCCGCCAGCTGTCTTCCTTATCAGGCTGTTTTTTTGAAAACGCCCGGGATTGAATGTCTGACAGCTCTTTCCACAATTTTGTCCAGTCGGTCAGTTTTTCCATGGGTCTCCTGTGAACCGGATCCTGTTTCAGATCCGGTTTTTGGCTTGTTTCATGTTTATACGGCCCTGACAAAGGGGCCTTTTTCCGTTTCAATCACTTCCACATCTCCGCCGTAGGTGCGGGTGAGTAGCGCCCGGGTCAGGGTCTGTGCCACCGTGCCGGCCGCCACCAGTTCCCCTTTTTTCATGAGCAGGACCTGGTCTGCCACAGCTGCGGCGGCATTGGGATCATGGGTGGTAAATACCACCGTCCGGCCCTGGGTGGCGATGTTTTTCATCAACACCAGCATCTGGCGGGAGTTGATCAGGTCCAGGTGGGAGCAGGGCTCGTCCAGCAGCAGGATGTCCGGCTCCTGAGCCAGGGACCGGGCCATGTTCACCAGCTGTTTTTCCCCGCTGCTCAGCCGGGTGACGGCATGGCCGGCCATGTGGGTCATGCCCACGGTGGAAAGGGCTGCTGTCGACGCAGCCCGGTCCGGGTCCCCGGGAATGGTGAGCAGGCCCAGGTGGGGGGCCCGGCCCAGGAGCACATATTCGTCCACCCGCAGGTCAAAGGGCGGGGTATCGTTCTGGGACACCATGCCGATGAGCTGCTTGCGCCGCTTTTGTGAATATTTGTGGGCCGGCCTGCCGAAAAAAAGGATCTCTCCGGTATCCGGTTCAAACAGCCCGAGCAGCAGGTGCAGCAGCGTGGTTTTTCCCACGCCGTTGGCCCCCAGCACGGCCGTGATGGTGCCGGCCGGAAGCGTCAGATCCAGGTGGGAGATCACCGGGTCTTTATCATAGGAAAAACACAGGTTCCGGATGGAGACAGCCGCAGTCATGTCACTTTCTCCCCAGCAGCATCGGGCGGGTCAACAGCAGGATCAGGAACAGCCCGGCCCCGATAAAGGAGGTGAGAATGCCTAAAGGAATTTCCCCGGACAACAGCGTGCGGGAGGCATTGTCGCACAGCAGCAGGAAAATACCCCCCAGCAGGAGCGAACAGGGCAGGGCCTTCTGGGCGTCGGACCCCACCACGCGCCGGGCGATGTGGGGGATGATCAGCCCCACCCATCCCACCTGTCCGGCCTTGCACACCACGGCGGACGTGGCAATCACCGCCGTGAGCAGCAGCACAATCCGTTCTCTGGATGCATCGGCCACCAGGGAAAATATGGTTTCATCCTGCATGGACAACAGGTTCAGGCGCCACCGGAACAGCCAGATGACGATCAGGCAGGGAATGCATACAGCCAGGGTCTGGAGGGTATCGGTCCAGGTGATGCCCCACAGCCCGCCCAACAGCCAGAAAGTCAGTTCCGGCAGTTCCCGCAGGGGATCGGCCAGGTATTTGAGCAGCCCGGTGCCGGCGGCAAACAGGGCGGACACGGCAATCCCGGCCAGGATCAGCCGCAGGATCCAGTCCCCGAACCGGATCCGCACGGCCATGATCCAGGAAAATCCCAGGCCCAGCACGGCGAACAGGGCCGCACTGCCCTGGATGGCGGCCATGGACCCGCCCAGGAGCACAATCCCTAAGGAGGCCCCGAAGGCGGCCCCGCCGGATACCCCCAGAAATCCGGCATCCACGATGGGGTTGCGGAAAATCATCTGGAAGACCATGCCGGATGCCGACAGCACCATGCCCGTGACAAAGGCGCTCAAAATCCGGGGGATCCGGATCTGCCATACCACCTGCTGCACCAGGTCCTGGGACATGAGATCGGACAGGGCCGTGACGTAAGGGGCGGGAAACCGGCCCAGGAACACCGAGCCGGCCAGCAGCGACAGGGCCGCCGCCAGCATGACAACACCGGTTTCCCTGATTTTTGGCCTGTCCGTTTTCATCTGCCCTGTTTCATCCATCCTATTCCAACGGTTTCATCTTCCACGCTTTTATCACAAGTTGTCCGGCATCAGCCGGGTGGCAATGGTTTCCGGGTCCAGGCCGTACATCTGCGTATAAAATGCCATGACAGTCCCGGGGATGTCCAGGTCCGCCAATCTGTCCGGATATGTTTGTTTGGCCATCCACAACGCCCCTAAAATCCAACGGGGACTGGCGGAATCCCACCCGAAAATGTCCTGGGGAAACAGGTGCAGTTCCCTGTGTTTCACGGCGGACAGGGAGGCCCACTTGGGATCCTGGTACAACGAATCCAGCACGTCAGTGCCTTTGAGCTGGTACCACACAATGAGAAAGATCTTGTCCGGATCCCAGGCCGCGATCTGCTCGAATCCCGTGATCTGCCAGCCGTCCCGGATGGAAACGCTGTTGGTCCAGACCAGGCGGCCGCCGGAGATGACGGCCTGCTGCGTCTGAATCCATTCCGGCGCCGGCACGTTCAGGGCCTGGCGGTTGCCCCGGCTGCTGTATTCCAGAACCAGGACCCGGGGCCTGGACGGATCCGGTACCCCTGCCACGGCCTGGTGAATTTGTGCTAGGCGGTCCGTGTAAAACCGGACAATGGTGTCGGCCCGGCGTTCCTCTCCCAGCACCTTACCCAGGTTCCGGATATCTTTCAGAAACATGTCCGGGGTTTCCGCCCCCACGTGCATCACTGGAATGCCTAAGGCTTTCAGGGTCCGGACCGCCTGCCCCGCCACCGTGGATGTGGTGATCACCAGGTCCGGGGCCAGGGCGGCCACGCTCTCGGGACCGGGATTG
>CALGAJ010000011.1 GCA_937951975.1 uncultured Desulfotignum sp. | reverse complement strand
GAGTACCGGCTTTTGGGTTTGTCACTGGTGGCCAGCCATTCTTCTTCCGATCCCCAGTAAACATCTTCTTCCGGCTCCCAGATGTCCACCCTGCCCCCGGCAAACCCGAAAGTCTTGAATCCCATTGATTCCAATGCGCAGTTACCGGCCAGGATCATGAGGTCGGCCCAGGAGATTTTTTTGCCGTATTTCTGTTTGATGGGCCAGAGCAGGCGGCGGGCCTTGTCAAGGCTCACATTGTCCGGCCAGCTGTTGAGCGGCGCAAACCGCTGATTGCCCGTGCCGCCGCCCCCGCGGCCGTCTCCCATGCGGTAGGTGCCGGCGCTGTGCCATGCCATCCGGATGAACAATCCCCCGTAGTGACCGTAATCCGCGGGCCACCACTCCTGGGAGTCGGTCATCAATGCAAAAAGGTCTTTTTTGACCGCCTTGAGATCCAGTTTCTTGAATTCTTCGGCATAGTTGAAATCTTCGCCCATGGGGTTGCTTTTTGAGGAATGCTGGTGCAGGATTTTCAGATTGAGCTGGTTGGGCCACCAGTCCCGGTTGGATGTGCCGCCGCCGGCCACCTGGCTGGATGATTGACCGGTTACCGGGCATTTGCTTTCTTGGTTGGACATGTGAACCTCCTTGAATTTTCGGGTTTATTATCATTTCTGAACCAAATAATAATCTCTACTATTTAAGACCTATTTACTTAATTGTCAAGCTTCGGAAAAGTGTTCTGCTGAATTTTCCTTGGTCCGTCATAAAGCAAGAAAAACTTTTTCTTTTTGAAAATTTATGTTTATAACAGTGTCATTCAAACAAGAAAAAACGCTGAACTGCATCAACATTTTTGACAGGCATAAATATGAATATGGAATCCCCCTATGACCTTGTACTAAAATTGCTTGCCGCGCTGGCCATCGGTCTGCTCATCGGCATTGAACGGGGCTGGAATGACCGGGAGGAAAGCGAGGGGGACCGGATTGCCGGCATCCGCACTTTCAGCCTTATCGGACTGCTGGGCGGGGTCTGTGCCCTGGTCTCCCGGCAGATCACTCCCTGGTTTATCGTGGCAGGGTTCTTAGGGGTCTGTGCCCTGATCATTGCCGCCCACATTCTGGAAGTCCGAGCAAACAAGGATGTGGGCACCACCACCGCCTTCACCATGATGCTGACATTTGTGCTGGCTGCCTGGGCCGCCTTCGGCCATCCCATCCCGGCAATGGGGGCAACCGTGGTGGTGATTTCCCTGCTGGGATACAAACCCGTGCTGCACTCATGGCTCAGGAACATTACGCCCAAAGATTTTTTCTCCGGGGTCAAACTGCTGATTATTTCCCTGGTGCTGCTGCCTTTGCTGCCCAACAAGGGATATGGCCCCTGGGAAGCCCTGAATCCCTACTGGACCTGGTGGATGGTGGTGCTGATTTCAGGCATCTCTTTTCTGGGATATGTGGTCATCCAGATAGCCGGAGAGGAAAAAGGGGTGGTGGTAACCGCCATCGGGGGAGCCCTGGTGTCCTCCACGGCCGTTACCTTCAGCCTGGGCCGTTTTGCAAGAGAACAGACAAACAATGTCATTTTTTCAGCCGGTGTGCTGCTGGCGGCAGCCATCATGTTCATCCGGGTCGTTGTTGAGGTTCTTGTTGTCAATCCCGGGCTGCTGAATGCCCTGTGGATTCCCCTGACCACCATGTTTGCCGGACTGATCTGCGCACTGATTCTCGTATGGCGGCGCCAGGACCCGGAACAGAGCGGCACCCGCCGGCCCATTGCATTCAAAAATCCGCTGCAGCTGGGAATGGCCCTGCAGTTCGGGCTGATACTGGCGGTGGTACTGCTGCTGTCCGAGGCCATGAAAGAATGGTTCGGCAGTTACGGTATCTACGCGCTTTCCGTGGTGTCGGGACTGATCGATGTGGATGCCATCGCCCTTTCTCTGTCCCGGTCCGCCAGACAGGATCTGGCCGCTGATGTCGCCGTGGTGGGAATCATTCTGGCCTGCCTGACCAATACCCTTGTCAAAGGGGTTATCTTTGCGTTTGTCGCCGGGTACAAAGACCATTTCAAGCTGCCCCTGATCATGCTGGCGGCCATGGTACCGGGATGTCTGGCCGCACTGGTTCTGCTATGAGTATGGGTTGTAAAACCGGAAAAGACAAGAGATAACGCTGCGTTTGCAGGCCATTGAGATCACAAAGTCTGGGAAAGGCGATGCGGCAGCAGATCGGCAACCGTGATGTTATCCAGACACTCGAACATGGCCTGGCTGGCCTCCACCCATACCCATCGGGACAGACAGTCCCCGGCCTGATTACAGATGCCGCACTGGCGGGCGTCTGTTTCCGCGCAATCCGTAATAGCGGTGCTTTCCTCCAGCGTGCGCACAATATCCCCCACGGTAATGTCGGATGGCGGTTTGGCCAGAGAATGGCCCCCGTGGGGTCCCCGCTGACTTTTGATCATTCCGGCCTGCTTCAGTTTCCGGACCAGCTGTTCCAGGTATTTGATGGAAATATTCTGTCTCCGGGCCACTTCGCCGAGGGGAATGGATTTTTTTTTACCATATATGGCCAGATCAATGATCAGACGGGTACCGTAACGGCTTTTGGTGGTAAGTCTCATTCAGACATCATACCTTTTTTCATCTTCTTCGGCTAAGATGATACCGGATTGACACCATTTTCACCAACACTGCCGGGAGGGATTCGGGGCAGGCAGATGATCAGCTCAGTGCCTTGATTCAAGAAGGATGTCACCTGAACCGTGCCCCCGTGCTGCTGAATCACCCGGTGGGCGATGAAAAGTCCCAGGCCGGTGCCCCGGGACCCTTTTGATGTAAAAAAAAGTGTGAACATTTTTTCCCGGGTTTCCTGGTCCATACCGACGCCGTTGTCCTGTATCCGGAAACAGACCCTTTCTGCGGGTTCAATTGTTACGGTCAACGATACCTTGTGAACCGGTTTTTCGTGATCATAGGCACAGGCATCCACCGCGTTCTCCAGAAAATTCACCAGAGCGGATTCCATCCACACGGAGTCGATCTCGATGATGCCCGGTGAGTCCGGCAGAAACACCTTGCAGATGACATTGTTTTTCGCCGCCCCGGGCCGGATGTTTTTCATGACATTCTCCACCAGATCCGCCACCGGGACCGGTGCATACTGCATCTGCCGGGACCTGGCATAGTTGAGAATCTCCAGCCCCATATCCCTGATTTTATCGGCCATGGTCTTGACCTGTTCAAACGCCCGGGACACCCGGGCCTCATCCTGTTTTTGCAGACCGGTTTCCAGCTGATAAATCCCGCCGTCCAGGGCGGTGAGCATCCCTTTGACCCCATGGGACATGGACCCGAGCATCAGCCCTAAAGAGGTCAGATGATCCTGAAGCTGCCGGATCTGGGTGATATTGGTGGAGATTTCCATCACCTGGGTGATCTCATCTTTTTCATCCATGATCGGTGCCGTATGTGTCAGAACATGATACTGCCTTCCGGAAAGTGCGGTCACCACCTCTTCGGTACTGTGAATCTGGCCGTCTTCAAAGGTCTGGATCACGGGACATTTTTCGCAGGGAGAAGTCCGGTGCTTATAGATCTGGTAGCAGTACCCGCCCACAGAATTGCCGAAATGCTGCTTAAACCATTTGTTGATGGCGGTAATACGAAGATTTCTGTCCTGGACCGAAATAAAACAGGGCACCGAGTCAAACAGCTGGAGAAAATGATTTCTGGCGGTATGCAGGTCGGTCAGCCGCTGGACATACCGGTCGATTTTCCGGTTTTTAAGAGAATGATTCCGGGCTCTGGCCATATTCAGCATCAGGGCCTTGCTGTTGACGGGCAGCTCCATATACGCCGACGCATCCAGAGCGAACCGGTCCATGGCCCGGTCCACCTGTTCGGTTGTACCGTAAACGATCAGCTGAACCATGGCATCCTGTTTCAGAAAATCCGCAATCCCGGAGGCAGCGGTCCCGCCATCGATCAACGGATCACCCAGCAGGATGTTCCATGTCTGATTTTCCAGGTGTACCAGAATCTTTTGCGCATCACACGCCACCGTGACATCGTACTGGTGGCGCTGGAGATAGGTTCGGATCGCTTCTCCATGTTCACGGTCGCTGTCCATTATTAAAACGGTTTCAGCCATGACACGCCCTCTTTTTTAAGTCCTTCGCCTGTTTCACAGGCGTCCTCAACCGATGGCTTCTTTGACGATGCGCAGCAGTTCTTCCCTGTCAAACGGTTTTTTCACTGCGGCAATGGCCTTGGGAATGGCATGCTCATTTCCCGACAGCCCGGATATTACAATGACCGGTGTGTTCTTCAGTTCCTTGACCTGCATCATCTGGCGGTAAAACCGCGGGCCCCAGTCACCGGGCATCTCAATGTCCAGGGTGATCAGGTCCGGCAGAAACCGGCGGGCGGCTTCAAGCCCCTTTACAGCGTCGGGCGCCACCTGGACATCATAGCCATTGTCCGTGAACAGCGCGGAAAGATAGTCCAGGATATTGGGATCATCATCTATGATCAGAATTTTTTTTGACATGTTTTCCTCCCCTATTCATCGATTGATACTGATTACCGGACAGCCTGCTCTGACAATGACCTGTTCGACATTGCTGCCGAATACCCGGTCCTCTGTTTCCAGTTTTCTGGAGTGATGGGCCATGACGATCAGATCGGAATGCTTTTCCCTGGCATATTTGACGATTTCCACATAGGGAATGCCTTCCCACACCTCCATGCTGTACTGCTTGAGCGTCTTGAGCCGGGTTTCATACCGGCTGCGGATCATCCGCATTTTTTCCCGGATTTTCTGTTCGATTTCATCCTGGGACAAAAGCCGGTCACCAGAGGGATGGCCAATGGCAAGGGCATGAAAGACATTGAGGTCACAACCCAGGGTCCGGGCCATTTTCAAGGCAAATTCAAATGCTCTGTCCGAGGCTTTTGAAAAATCGGTACCAAACGTGATGCTGGAAATGCCGCCCCAGAAAGAAGCGGCCGGACGTGTCACCACCAGCACCGGGCATCTGGCGGCCCGGGCCACTTTCTGCAGGGTGGTGCCGGCCACGGTTTTTTTGTAAACCCCGTCATGTTCCTCTTCCGTGCTGCCGCCCAACAGGATCAGGTCCGGTTCCGTTTCTCTGGCCCGGCGCAGAATTTCCCTGGCAGGCAGTCCCACCACCACTTGAATCTCATAATCCAGGCCGTTTTTGAGATAATCCGCGTAATAGGTGGTGATCTCATCCTGAACCCAGGCCATGTAATCGTCATCCACATCCACCCGCTCCCGGGTTTTGATATCCACCACCACCTGGCTGTATCCCCGGGAAGGAACCCCCAGCACATGAAAAATATCCAGGCGGGCATGATATGCCCGGGCAATATTGAATGCCACCCGGGCTGCATGATCACTGGCCCGTGTCGCCGATGTGGCAAACAGAATTTTCTTGAACATGATTCCCTCCCCTTTTTTGACGGTTTACTCTTCCGGTTTCATGTGATCCGGTACGATCATCATCTTGATAATCAGAGGTTTTAAAAAAGACCAACGAATGCCGATCTCATATTCTTCCTCCAGATCCCGGATGGCATCCCAGCAGTTGTGACAGGGGGCGATCACCAGTTTGGCGCCGGTGGCCAGAATCTGGTCCCTTTTTGTGAGAAGGGCCCGGTTGCGCTGTTTGCGAAACACACCGATACCGTTGAATCCGCCACCCCCGCCGCAGCAGTAGTTGTGCTCCTTGTTGGGGGACATTTCGATAAAATACCCAGGCGCCACAATGTGCTGCATGATGGTCCGGGTGGCTTTTTTCAATCCATGATTTCGGATATAGTTGCAGGAATCCTGGAGCGTGACCGGTTCCTGGATCCGTTTATCCGGATCGATTTTCAGTTTGCCGGATTCCAGGGCCTCGGCCAGCCATTCCACGTAATGGATCGATTCCGCCGGCGGCCGTCCGTCCGGACGACCCGCCCAGTAGGGTCCTTCAATCACGGTGGCCCGGTGGGCATGGCCGCACTCCGTGCCCACCATCCGTTTGGGCTTGAGCCGCTCCATGGTGTCATAGACCGATTCCACCTGCATCTTGCAGGCGGCCCAGTCCCCGGCGAACATGGCCAGGCTGGTCTGCTCCCAGCCTTTGGATGCAATGGTCCAGTTTTCTCCGGCCGCATGAAAAAGGACCGCTGCCTCGGCCAGATCCTCCGGGTAATGCTTGACTTCCCGGGCGTTGACCGTATAGAAAATATCCGCGTTCTCGACATCCACCGGCACGGTCAGCCCGGGATAATCATCTTCGTACTCCTCCACCATCCATTCAAAGGTTTCCACGAAATCCGCATCCGTGACATCCATCTGGGCCCGGTAAGCCCGGTGCATGCCTGCACCGATTTTCAGCTCCCAGGGCACGAATCCCTGCTGGTAGAGCAGTCCCCGCAGGTACCCGAACATGATGCCGGTGTCGATGCCGTGGGGGCAGTACATGCCGCAGCGATTGCAGCAGGTGCACTGGGCCCAGGCTACCTCCATGGCGTGGCGCATGAATGCGTTGCTCACCTTGCCCTTGCGCTTGACGATCTCTCCCAGCGTGGACTGGATCTTGTAAGCCGGCACCTGTTTCGGATCTCTGCCGTTGACCTGATACAGAAAACAGGAGTCCGCGCACATGCCGCAGTGGGCGCATATCTCCAGCCAGGTTTTCAACCGGGTTTTCAGGGTCTTTTCAATCGTGGATGCCAAAAGTTCGCTGTCCACATCCAGGTGTTTCATCTCTTCATAATATTTTGCACCACTGGAGTCGGACAGCAGAAAATTCACTTCCTCGGGTGTG
>CALGAJ010000010.1 GCA_937951975.1 uncultured Desulfotignum sp. | reverse complement strand
CAGCGATTGAAAACCGCCAGGCTGTCGCGCAATGATTCTCAAAAAGAATTTGCCTGGCGGATAGGGGTCTCCATTCCCACCTTACAGAATATGGAACAAGGCAAACCCACCGTGTCCGTCGGCACCTGGATAAAAGCCCTGAACGTGCTTGACAGACTCGATGACCTGGACCGTTTGCTGGCCCCTGAACAATCGTTGTTCGCGCAACACGCGCGGATCAAAAAACTGGCCGGCCGGCAACGTGCCAGGAGGAAAAAATAAGTGCTTCATCTGGACGTAATCCTGATTTTTCCAAACCGTTTGAAAATAACATGCGGTGAAATCATTACGGGAACCCCTGAACCCAACGGCAGAATCAAGGGGGCATTCCGTTACACCCCTGAATATCTGCAGCATCCGGATGCATTTCCGCTGGATCCTGTCAATCTGCCGCTGATCCCGAAAGAGTTTTTGTCCAATCGACCCCAGGGAATTCATGGGGTGTTCGAAGATGCCCTGCCCGATGACTGGGGCAGAAAAATTCTGGCCCGCAAAGCGAATCTCACCCTTCGGGAACAGACAGAACCCCGACTTCTGGAAGCACTTGGAAACAATGGCATGGGGGCGTTATGCTTTGAAACCGGCCATACAGTCAGGGCACAAGACCCCTGTGCCAATATTGTGAATCTGGACAATCTGCTTGAACTGGCATTGAAATATGATGCCGGCGAATGTCTGAACGACGAGGAGTTCGCCACTTTGGCATTATGCGGCAGCTCTCCCGGTGGGGCCCGTCCAAAATCACTGGTGCGAGACAAAGACAATACCCTGTGGCTTGCAAAATTTCCCAGACACAACGATCCCGTTCATGTCGAACCCATAGAAGCTGCCACACTGGCACTTGCCCGGAATGCAGGCTTGAAAATACCTGATTTTAAACTCATCCCTGTGGGTTCCCGCAACGCGTTACTGGTAAAGCGATTCGATGTGACAGACTCCGGCGGCAGATATCATATGATCAGCATGAAAACACTGTTGAACGCCTCATATCATGCCTGGTACACGGATATTTTCAAAGCTGTAAAAAAATACAGTACTCAGCCGTCGATCGATATCCCGGCGCTGTTCAGGCAAATGGTGTTCAACGCCACCATCGGCAACACGGATGATCATCTGAAAAATTTCAGCATGCTTCACAAAGAAACCGGATTCTGCCTGTCTCCCGCTTATGACCTGCTGCCCGATATTCATGGTAAACGATCCCATTCATTGTCATTTCCCGAAGGTGCTGGAGAATTCGCGCCTGACAGATCAGCATTTCTGAGATTTGGATCAACTCTGAACATCAAAAACCCGGATCAGATCATTGATTCGATTATCCGGGAAGTATCCGCCTGGCAGGATGTTTTTAAAGAATATGGTGTACCGGATCCAGATATTCGGAAACTTGCCGGGGACATCAATCACCGACTGGCGCAATTAAATAAGAGAAACAGGTGATCTGCACAGCAAAAAATGCCATAATGACCCGTGACAACAATTGAGCTCAAAACATGATAATGAAAGGACTGCCCCATGACCCACAAATTCAACACCCTGGCCCTTCATGCCGGCATTCACACCGATGACACCCTGTCCCGGGGGGTCCCGGTCCACCGCACCACGGCTTACCTGTTCAAGGATGCGGCCCATGCCGCCGACCTGTTTGCCTTGAAAGAGCTGGGCAATATCTATTCCCGCCTCCAGAACCCCACCCAGGACGTGCTGGAAAAACGGGTGACAGCCCTGGAAAAAGGGGCCGCGGCCCTGGCGGTGGCTTCGGGCACGGCCGCAATCTTCTACACCATCATCAATATCTGCGGCCATGGGGACGAGGTGGTGTCCACAGCCAACCTGTACGGCGGCACCATCACCATGTTCACCCACATGCTGCCGGAAATGGGCATCAAGGTGCACTATGTCCA
>CALGAJ010000009.1 GCA_937951975.1 uncultured Desulfotignum sp. | reverse complement strand
GCCCGTGGCCTGGCTGGAAAACCGGGTGGACCGGTTTTTTCTGGAGATTCAGGGATCCGGCCGGATCCGGACCCCGGAAAACGAGATTGTGCGGATCCGGTATGCCGGTTCCAACGGCAATACGTATCGTTCCATCGGCCGGTATTTGATCGACAGCCGGGAGATTGAAAAAGAACAGATGTCCATGCAGGCCATCCGGCAATGGCTGGAAGCCAACCCGCACCGGGTGGAAGAAGTGCTCAGCTACAATGACAGCTTTGTATTTTTCAATATCGGGACCGGCGGTCCTTTCGGCAATATCAATGTGACATTGACCCCGTTGCGGGCCCTGGCCACAGATTACCGGATATTCCCCAAAGGCGCGCTCTGCTATATTGAAACCCGGTTGCCGGACGGAACTTCCAGCGGTTTGACCGGCGCGGGGGATCAAACAAGTACGGAATCATGGTCCCCTGTTTCCCTGTTTGTCATGAATCAGGATACCGGGGGGGCGATCCGGGGGCCGGCCCGGGCCGATCTGTTCTGCGGCAGTGACGAATATGCCCGGTTCACGGCCGGTCATATGAATGTGAGGGGAAACATGTATTTTCTGGTGATGAAAGAACCGGCTGAAAAAGAAACCCGGTAACGGCTGCCCGGGGGCTCAATGCCAACGGATGTCACAGGAATTGAACGCCAGGGTGACAGGGGCGCCCGGCTGAAGGTTCAGGTCCGCCGTCTGCCCGGGAGTCATGCCCAGCATAAATGTGATGCCGCCGGCATCGATGCTGATCATGATGTCCCGGTGATGTCCGGTCATATACATGGATTGCACATTTCCCCGGATCTGGTTGTCCGGGCCGTCTGGTTTTTTCTCCGGCCCGGTGATCCGGATGTCTTTCCGCTGGATCACCGCGGTTTCTTTCAAAGACGCCGGTGCCGGGAGCAGAATAGCCTGCGCATCATTCAGCGGCCGGGTCCATATCTGGTCCATGTGCTTGTATGGGCCGGGAATGGTGATGTCCTGACCTGCGGAAAAAAGAGCGCCGTTGTCGATGGACAGCTGGGTGTCGCTGCAAGTGAACAGCCAGGGCAGATCATGGCTGGTGATGACCAGGGTGGTACCCCGGTTTTGACGCGCGGCCAGAGATGCGTTGCGGATCAGAGCCGCGCTTTGGGCGTCCACGCTGGCCACGGGTTCATCCAGCAGCAGCACCTCGGGCCGGAGAATGAGACGGGCCGCCAGGGCGACCCGCTGGGCTTCGCCGCCGGAAAGTTCATGCCACTGGCGGTATGCAAACCGGTCAAAATTCAGTCCCACCTCTGCCATGGCCTGTTTTACCCGCTGTTTCAGATCCCGGGGAGAGCGCCGGATTTTCAACCCATAGGCGATATTTTCGAACACGGATCGTTTGAGCAGAAAAGGCTTCTGGGTGACCAGGGTGACTTTTCCCCGGATGTTTTCAGAAAACGGATATTGCGGTGTGCCGTTGAACCAGACCCGGCCTGAAGACGGGCGTATGGCAAAAGCCAGAATTTTGAGCAGGGTGCTTTTTCCGGAGCCGTTGGGTCCCATCAGCCCGATGATGGCGCCTTTGGGAATTTCCAGGTGGGCAATATCCAGCACCTGTTTGCCCCCGTAAAAATGGGCGACTTTGTCCAGACGGTATGCGGGGGGGGCTGAAGTCATTGTTTTCTTAGAAAAGACAGACAGATATTGACACACAGGGCAATGGCCATGAGGACGATTCCCAGAGCGATGCCGTCGGCAAACTGACCTTTGTTGGTTTCCAGGGCAATGGCCGTGGTCATGGTACGGGTGTGGTATTTGATATTGCCGCCCACCATCATGGCAATGCCCACTTCCGTGAGAACCCGGCCAAAGGCCGTGACCACCCCGGCCAGAATTCCGTACCGAACTTCCCACAGACAGGTGCGCAGGATATGGTGCCTGCCTGCGCCCAGAGAAACCAGGGTCAGTTTCAGCTCCGGATCAATATTTTCCACGGTGGCGGCGGTGATGGCGATGACAATGGGCAGGGCCAGCACGGTCAGGCCCATGGCAATCCCGGTGAGGGTGAACAGCAGGTTCCATTCCCCGATAGGGCCCCGGTTGGAAATCAGGGCGTAGACGATCAGGCCGATGCAGACCGTGGGAAGGGCCAGAAGCGTGTCCACCAGTGTTTTGATATGGCGCTTGCCGGGAAAATCAAAATATCCCAGCACAAATCCCAGGGGCAATCCAATGGCCAGGCTGACGATCATGGCGATGGTGGACACCTTGAGCGTGGCTGTGACGGCGGATGTGGTGGCCGGATCCAGGTGAATCAGCAGTAAAAACGCCTTGATGAACCCGTCAAAAATATAATCCATCATTCACCGGAATGGTTAAGGGGTAATGATCGAACAGAAAAAAACATGGGTCTGAAACCATTGATCTCTTTTGTCAGCGGTCTTTTAAAAACAGTTCATGGTATTCATCTTCAGTCAGATGCTGTTTGAGGAACGCATGGATGCTTTGATATATTTTTTCGAGCTCATCGTCTGACAGCCGGGGAATGAAGGCTTTCATGAACGTGTCTTCGGAAAATTTCTGCAGATAGAACATGATGGTCTGTTCATCGGTTTC
>CALGAJ010000008.1 GCA_937951975.1 uncultured Desulfotignum sp. | reverse complement strand
CAGAAAACAAGGTCCTCAAAACGGCAAACGCCATTTATCTGGACATCCGCACGGTGGTGACAGACCCGGAGGTAAAGCCGCTGTTCAAACCGGCAGAGCTGGAGCGGATGGCAAACCTGGAGCGGCAATACCTGGAGGTGGCCGACACACTCCGGGCGTTCCCGAATGATGCAGAAGCCATAGAAAAGCTGTCCTGGCTGGCCACTGAGATCCTGGTGACGGTCAATAAGGTCCAGGTGGAAAAATACCGGCCCTATGTGGCGGCGATCCGGATCAGTATCCAGCTGCTGAGGAACCATCTGTGATGATTCCGAAAACCAGACAATACATCATTCTTTGCATCGGCCTGATTGCTGCTTGCACGGTCATCGGGTGGGGATTCGGGGGTATTGAAACAGATGATGTACTGCTGATCCTCATACCCGTGATAACCGGCTTTTTCACGCTGCTGAAGGGGGAACAATGAGCCACACCGGCACCATCATCTGCATGCGGAATGTGCCAGGCAAGCCGAACCATCGGGCACTGACCGCACCGCTACCATATCGCCGGATGGACGGAACAACGGGCCTGATTCCCCCGCCATTCGACTGGGATGGTTCTTCTGTGCCATGGATCTTTCAGGGCTTCTTTCCCCGACACAAACACCCCATCGCCTCTTGTCGGCATGACTGGCGGTGTCGCAATGCAGAGACGCCGGGAGAGCGGCTGTTTGCTGATCGAGAGTTTGAAAGGGACGTAGGCCGGACAAGCTGGTGGATCACAAAGAAATTCGGATATATCGGGGTGCGGATCGGGGCTTATCTTGGAATCGGAGTATACAATTATTGAGGCTGACATGACTGATCTGGACGTTGTGCTACAGAAACTTGAGCATGTGATTGAAATTCAGAAAACCCAAGGATCGGACATTAAGGATCTGTCAAAAGGCTTTTCGATCCTTGCGACTCAATCCGAACAAATCACAAACCTGCAAACCCAGACCGCGACCCTGTGGAAAAAATACGACTCCCTGACCGGCCCGGACAGTCAGATTGAAAAGATCAGGGAGCATCAAAAGGGGTGCCCGAAAGAAGAAATGCACCGGACATTCAGATGGATGTGGGGAGCAATAGGGGTGCAGTCAACGGTGATTTTGGGAATTATATGGAAGGTGGTGGGATGAAAAAATTTCACTTCTCTACCCGGTCAATCGAAAACCTGTACCGGGTTCACCCGGATCTTGTGGCCTGTGTGGTGCTGGCTCTTTACAAATACTCACCTGTTGATTTCATGGTGATTGAGGGATTGCGGTCAGAAAAAGATCAGGAGATTTATTTTCAGGAGGGTGTCAGTCACACGCTGAAATCAAAACACCTGCTCCAAAAAGACGGCACCGCCCATGCTGTGGACCTGGCACCCATCGTTGACGGGGCAATTCCGTGGGAAAATTGGAGCAAGTTTGAACTGGTAAACGAGGCGATGGTCCAGGCCGCGGAGTCGCTCGGAATATTTATTACCTGGGGCGGGAACTGGAAGATGAAGGATGGTCCGCATTTTCAGTTGATGAGGTGAGGTATGGCTATGTCACTATCTGAAATAGAAGACCGGGCAAAGCGGGCGATCAGGTCAGCTTGCCCGGCTGAAATGATGGAGATTGAGGGCCTCACGACTGATCGGGAGACTGGGCGGGTGTTTGTGGTGTTGCGGTGTCTGGAGGACCGGATCTCAAATAAAAACAAACCGGACCGAAAGCCAGGGTCCAGATAAAAGGCTTTCGTGTCCTTGGGTAATACTTTGTTCGCCAGATTCCGATACCAAAGCCTCCCCATGAGTGTGTGATCATCATTCAATCCTCTCCACCCCCGGCACGGTCCTGGGAGTGATGCCTATGGTTGTTAGTTGTCTTCCGTGTAATATTCTTCAACAATCTCCCCTGCCCGGCAAACATGATCAACTCTTTTTCCCTTTCATCCATCCCGCCGATATCGTGCCAAGGGCAATCTTTTTCATGGGTGTGTTTCTGGAAATAGCCTGGACCATTGTATTTGCAGAAACAGCAGGGGGCCTCCAACAAGTCGCTTAATTTTGCAGCCATCATTCAATCCTTTCCACCCGGGTTTCATTTTGCTGACGCCGGGAAAATGATCCCATGGGAGCGAAATGCTTAATCTCACCGGCCTGATGCTATGCGCCAGGGTCCAGGCCAAGATATCCCCTGTGGACCCCTGTGACTTGGGACTTACACTGACCCGGCTAATGACCGGGGGCTATTCTTTGATTTTTTGGCCAAGGTGAGTGTCAAGAGCTACGCTCCCTGCTCCCGTTGCACTTCTGCCCGTGTTTTGACCAATCTTGTTACGTTCCTATCTTCGTCAAACTCGACACGATCACCAAAGCCATATCCACTACTTAAAAGAAAATTGTTGATCTCTGCTTGATTCTCCGGCAAATCGGGGTATTGAAAAGCCCAAAATGATTCGCCTGGAATTTTTAACCTGATGTGTTTGCCTCTCATGTCTTCCAATCCTCTCCCGCGTGTCAGATGCGCGGCCCCAGCTTGCTTAATGGTGTCAAGTCAGATCACCGTGTTTCAAAAAGATGCGCCACAAATAGCCATATTGCCACATTGATATCTGAAGAAGCCAAATAACCAATCCTGTCTAAGTCAAACCCATTCGCAAGCAGTGTCATTGCACTACACGCCAAGCACCCCGAAAATGCCAATATGTAGTTGTTTCTCATAAATCCCTCTCCCGCGTGTCAGATTCAAGACTCAAGCACCCCCGGCAGCATGCTGGCAGGTTTTTTCCGTCGGTGTAGTGGTTCATTTGTCCCTCACAATCCGGTATCCGTTTTCTTTCCACCACGTTTCAAAATCCATCATTCCATCCTTTCGTTATCGGTTAAAATCCAGGCCGGGAGCATTAGCGTATCAATCATGCCCCCTGTCATGGCTGAGCCCTGGCACCCGGCATGTGCGGCAAGGAGGTTAAGCCGCTTCCCCGTTGAGCCGTAGCGGATTAGGGGGTTGATACCTGCCCGAACGCCACAACCTCGACGCCTTGGGCAAACTCAAATCTTTCATCAATTGTTTGAAACCAGACCGTCCGGGTCCGTGCCAGGCCGGTCAGTTCCCTTATTTTTAGCCAGTATTTCATCGTTCCTCCATTCACATTCCGGGCAGTAATGCCCCTTGTCAGATTGCCAAAACAGCATGTATTTGCCGCATGTTGGGCAGTGGCGGGTGGTCATTTGTCTGCCTCTTTGATTGCTTTCATGATTTCATAGGCTACCTGCGGGACAATCGCATTGCCGACAGCCTTTAGTTTCTGTGTCCGGTATTTATTCCGATCTATTTCACGTCCAGCCAGTTCAGGGGAAAGCCCATCATCCAAAGCACAAAGTCTGGATGCAGCTTCAGTCCATGGTTCGTCCCATGCGTCACGGCATTGGGTAGCTGATGATCCATATGAGGCCGGGCCTTCTTCATGTGGGCCTTGCTGTTCGCCCCCTTGTAGTCCCTGGCGGCGGGGGTTGGGAGCAATGATATCTCGTCGTTTAGGTTCCGCATCCCATAGCCTTGGGCCTTTTTCTTTTGAATGTATTCCAAAGTGTGTGCCGGCATGTAATCTCTTGCCTGTGGTGTCGCCAACATACTCACAGTCGTTTGAAGATTCTCCCCGCCCTGCCTCCCGCTTGACCCCGGGCCGGTGTAGCAGTTGTTGTGAGGTGTCGGCAGCATTTGAATCTTTCCTGCGAGGTTCGGCTCTAAACTCTGGCCCTTGGCCCGTGTTTTTGTCCATCTGGGACTGGCGTTTCTTTCGTTGGCTTCCATCGTGGGCAACAATCCATATCCTGTCTCTCCTGTGCGGCGCACCGACGGCACAAGCTGGAATAATAAACGGTTGGACCTGATACCCTTCACCTTCCAGGTCAGTGAACACTCTTTCGAGTACCAGGCCCTTGTCGATGCTAACAAGGCCCGCGACATTTTCCGCAACAACCCATCTGGGACGTACTTCTGATATAACTCGTAACATCTCAGGCCAGAGGAACCGATCATCTTTTGTTCCTCGTCTTTGACCTGCTGCGGAGAAGGGTTGGCAGGGAAAACCTCCTGAAATAAGTCCAACTGTTCCATAATCATATCCTGTGTGCATTTTTAATGGTTTTTGCTGCCGGATCTTCCTGATGTCGTCGATCACAGGCACATCCGGCCAGTGCTTTTTTAAAACTTTCTGGCAAAACGGTTCGATCTCGCAGAAACCGACCACCTCGTGATCCAGCCAGACCCATGACGCGGCCAAGGCAAAGCCTCCGGTCAAATGCCGGAGAAAAGATCTAAGTGTGTAAACTTAGGCTCCGGCATTTTGCACCTCCTTGTTTGACGGCCTGCCACCGACAGCACC
>CALGAJ010000007.1 GCA_937951975.1 uncultured Desulfotignum sp. | reverse complement strand
GTCCGCTGCCGCAGCGGTCATTGCAGAACCGGCCACCAATGCCAGGGCTGCAACCAATACCATTAATTTTTTCATCTTTTTCTCCTTTAATTTTTTTTAACCAACCACCTGAAAACAGGCATCAGACCCTCCTTTTAAAGGCCTGGTACCATATAAGTACCCCTTTTAAATCAATTCATCCAGACTTGTCAATGCTTTTTTTTGTTTTCACTCCAATTCATAAGAAATAATACTGGATGCTTTGTCTTTGCCCAGAATGGCCAGCTTGGTCTGAGTCACCACCGATACGATGAGTTCATCTTTTCCATCCGTATCAATGTCTGCAATGGCAAAATCGCTGATCCACCCCTGAAGGGCCCGGGTTTCAAACATCGGGGCCAGTGCAATGCCGTTCCAGGACAACACCTGGATAGTGCCGTTTTCAAACCGTTTATATCGTCCCAGGGCACCCCCGCCGACCTCATTTTTCTGAACCGCCACGATTTCCGGTTTATCTTCTTCAGCCATATCATAAAACTGGATCCGGGGGTGGATATAGACCCGTTCCCGGTAAGAGCCGTCCGGATCATTTGAGGGCATAAGCCAGACATGGGCTGTGCCTCCGTATTTTGCCGTGCTCTCCCATTCCTCACTGCCGCCGTCATCGGTCACCACCAGGCGGCCGAACCGGTTGATCATCACGTATTCGTCCGCAGATTCATTGGTTACCGGTCCTTTGGCCAAAGACAGCACCGACGTGTTTCTGGGCAGGCGCACCTCTTTTTGCCGGGTATAGGTGCTGCCTTCCGCCTGCATGATGTAAACAGGCCCGTCAAACGGATCTTTACCGGTCCGCTGGCCCATCAGGGTCTGGGACCCGTCCGGGGCGTCAATCACCCGGTAATAGTAGTGCTGGTTGTCTGTGATCGTCACATAGTCCGACCCGTTGTATTCCACCACAAAGGACTGGAGTCCGTCCAGGTGGATGGTATAACTGGTGACAAAAATTTCCGGATACCCGTTGCCGTTGATATCTGCGATATCCAGGGCCACAATGCGATGGTTGCTGCTGTATTCCAGCTGCTTTTCCAGGACCAGGTGATTGTCGGACATCTGATGAATCATCAGGGTGTTATCGGTTGCCGCCACCACCTGAAGCGTGCCGTCATCGGTCAGGTCCCCCACAGCCATGGCCGTGATCACGTCATCCATGGACAGATGGGTGGCAAAACCGCCGCGCCCCCCGGACTGCTGCATGTTGACAAATCCCCCCTGCCCGCCGGCGGACTGGAACCCGCCCGGTGCCTGGGGCCCCGGGTCTGCGGGCTGGACATATAAGTCATTGGCAATGGACCGGTTGAACACTTTTTGATTGATATCCCCGGCAAAGGTGTTCACCAGAGGAATCACATCCCCCATGCTGTTGCTCTGTTCAAAAAACGTCATGGCCGGTTTGTCGCCGGTGATATCCACCATGGCCGCATCCAGGCTCACGCTGTCCCCGAAATGGGTCAGACTGCCGAACAGGACATAATCCGCCCCCAGGCCGGCACCGATGTTTCTGGCCGCATCCTGGGTCAGATCTCCCTGGGTGCCGGTCAATGCCTGATCCACGATGGCCCGGTCCAGGACCGCCACCTTGCCCGGGTCGGACAGCCGGGAGGACAGCATGGAAAACAACCCGTTCTGCAAAAAAGTCAGATCCTGGGGGGAATTCATGGTAAAGGGAAGCACCGCCACGGTTTTGGGTGCGGCCCACACGGCCGGAACCATGGCCGCCAGCATGAAACAACCGGCCAGGCATCCGATGAATGCGGCAAATAATCTGGATCTCAAAGCAGGACTCCTTGTGTTTTGGTTTGAATAATGCAGGGCCAATATATATCAAGTGTATATTTCAAACAACCCTTTTGAACAGCTTTTCCATCTGAAATTCATCAAAGGTGACAATGGTGGGCCGGCCGTGGGGGCAGTGAAACGCATTGGCGCAGCCCAGCAGGTCCTGAATCAATGCCTGCATCTCCGGCCGGGTCAGGGTCTGGTTGGCCCGGACGGCATGGTGACATGCCATGGACATCAGGCAGACTTCCCGCCACTGTTCCTGGGCTGCGGTGTCACCAGTTTCCATCAACGTGTCCACCATTTCCGTCACCAGCGTTTTGACGGACGTCTGATCCACCAGTCCGGGCACGGCCTTGACCACAAAGGTGGTGCCCCCGAACGGCTCGATCACCAGTCCCAGCCCGGCCAGATCCGGCAGAATTTCAGACAGCAGATCCGCTTCCCTGGCACTCAATTCCAGGGTTTCGGGCACCAGCAGATACTGGGTATCCACCGGCAGATGGCTGTGCCGGTGTTTCAACGCCTCATACACCACCCGTTCATGGGCCGCATGCTGGTCCACCAGCATCAGGGCCCCCTCGTGTTCCGCCACAATATAGGTGCCCATGACCTGCCCGATCACCCGGGGGGCAGAGGATTGATCCAGGGGCTTGTCAAAAGTCTGATCTGATTTGTTTTCAGAAGTTCTGAATTTCTCAGGGGCCTGCCGGACCTCATCAAATGGATTCAAGGCATCCGGCTCCGGGTTTGAACCCAAAAAATACGCACCCCGGGAACTCTCCGAAGGCCGGGCCGGGGAAGGATCGGGAGACACTGGGCCGGGTTCCCATGAAATGGGGGCCTGTTCAAACCGGGGGGCGTTGATGACAGAGGCCGGGCGGGGATCCGGGTTCGGCCGGGATCCGGTGTAAGTTGATACCTGCTGCTGGGCCGCCGTCAATGCCCGGGTCACCGCGGCGGTGACCGCCTGATACACGGGCCGGGCATCCAGAAACTTGATTTCCCGTTTGGACGGGTGCACATTCACATCCACCCGATCGCAGGGAAGCTCACAGCACACCACGGCCACCGGATACCGCCCTTTCATGATCCGGCCGGCATATCCCCGGAACAGGGCCGCCACCACGCCCCGGTCATGGACCAGGCGCTGGTTGACAAACAGATAAATGCGCCCGGCCGAACTCCTTGTCACGGCCGGGTTGGCACACACCCCGGTGACCCGGATATCCCCGGCTGAATAGTCCATCTTATACAGGTGATCCGCCGCATCCTGGCCCAGCACCAGCATGGCCCGGTTGAGCAGGTTCTGGTCAGGCGGAAAATGCCTGACCAGGCGGTTGCTGGAAAACAGGCGGAACCCCACGGAGGGACTGCCTAAAGCCAGGCCGGACAAAGTATCGGTAATATGGGCCGCTTCCGTGGTGTCGGTTTTCAGAAACTTGCGCCGGGCCGGGGTATTGAAAAACAGATGTTTGACCTCCACCAGCGTGCCGGGCGGGGCCCCGGTGTCCGACACCTGTACCAGTTTGCCCCCGGCCATTTCCACTTTTGTGGCGGTATCCGCATCATGGGGCCTTGTCACCAGACAGAACTTGGACACCGATGCCATGGACGGCAGGGC
>CALGAJ010000006.1 GCA_937951975.1 uncultured Desulfotignum sp. | reverse complement strand
CCCAGAAAGACACGAAAAAGAACACATAGCGCAGTGCAAAGGGAAGGGTGACCCGGGCCAGTTGAGACCGGACCCGGATCTGGTATTTTTCGCCTTTTATCAGGTCTGTGAGCGGGGCGACCACCAGGTTGTCGACGCGGGCCATCCAGTCCTGGGCCTCATCAAAGGATTTTGTCACAAACGGTTTTTTTTCTTTCCAGGGCTGTGACACGGTATATTCCTGCTTCAAAGAATTGTATTTAATGGTGGACTGGATATCGATGTCAGTGATTTTTTTATCCAGCCAGGATCCGCCGGTCTTATACAAAGAGATATGAAACGAAAAAGGGGTGAGAATCCCGGTTTCAATATTCTGGATGATTCTGGGCGGAAATGCATTTTCCACCTCAAAATAGATGAGCAGGTTATCCCGGGTATTGGCCAGTTTGATATCGGTTAAAACCGGATGGTCTTTGTCCTTTGCCAGGATGATGGCCGGTGTCAGAAGCGGTGCCAGAAAAATGACGGCCAGAAACAGGCTCACCAGGTTTTTACAAGACAAAGGCGTGCTGTTCATACGCAGTCCTGTCCCCGGGATGCCGGTCCGGTTTCCCAGGCATCTTTGGTGTCCAGCAATTTCTGAATGAACATGTGATTCAGCGTGTGACCTGATTTATGGGAGATGATGTGCCCCTGAATGGGCATCCCCAGCAAAGAAAAATCCCCGAGACTGTCCAGCAGTTTGTGCCGGACGAATTCATCCGGGTACCGCAGCCCTTCTGAATTTAAAATCCGATCCTTGTCGATCACAATGGCGTTGTCCAGGCTGCCGCCCTTGCCCAGGCTGAATCTTTTGAGCAACTCCAGGTCCTGGATAAAGCCGAAGGTTCTGGCATGGCTGATTTCTTTTTCAAAATCATTCCGGGTCCTGTCAAATGTGATCCGTTGCCGGCCGATGAGAACATGGTCAAATTCAATGGAACAGGTGATTTTAAAGCAGGGGGCCGGCAGCACTTCCACAAATTTATCCTGATCCTGAGTCCGGATGGGTTTTTTGATGATCATAACATGCCGGGGCAGATCCTGGGGCACGATGCCGGCCGCTTTGAATGCCCGGGTGAACTCTTTCGCACTGCCGTCCATGATGGGCATTTCATATTCATCCATTTCCACCAGGGCATTGTCGATCCCGAGACCGGCAAAGCTGGCCATGAGGTGTTCAATGGTGGAGACAATGGCGCCGTTGACGCCCAAAACCGTGGCCAGACTGGTATCCACCACCCGTTTGAACAAGGCCGGAATATCCTGGGTACCGGGCAGATCCACCCGCCGGAACTTGATGCCGTGATTTTCTCTGGCCGGTTTGACCAGGATATGATTTTTTTTTCCTGAATGAACGCCTGTTCCGGACAGGGCCACGTTTTTTGCCAGGGTCTGCTGCCTGAACATTGTATCTTTCATATATATTTTGGCTGTTTGAGTTTAAACATTTTCATGTGAAATTTCATTATTATATACTTTATTTTCATATAGATGGCAAAACAAATAAGAATTTTCTTTGGTTCACGGGTAAATTCTGGTAAACACGGAAATATATAATAAAATCGAGCCCAACAATCTGAAGGTGATCCGGTGATTGCTAAAACAAGTTCCTGTTCCATTAACGGCATTGATGCTTTTGTGGTGGATGTGGAAGCCGATATTTCCATGGGGTTGCCGGTATTCCAGATCGTCGGCCTGGCGGAAGCCTCGGTCCGGGAGAGCAAGGAGCGGGTCCGGGCTGCGGTGAACAATTCCGGATACAGTTTTCCCATGGACCGGGTGGTCGTGAATCTGGCGCCGGCGGATGTGCAGAAAACCGGCTCCGGGCTGGATCTGCCCGTGGCCATGGCCATCCTCGGGGCATCGGGACTGGTCCCGTCCGGGGCCATGACGGCGTATCTGCTGTCCGGAGAATTGTCACTGGACGGCCGGATCAAACCGGTGCGCGGGATTCTGCCCGTGGCGCTGACGGCCCGGGAAAAAGGATTCAAAGGCCTGATGGTGCCGGCGGACAATGCTGAAGAAGCCGGCATGGTGGATGGTCTTGATATCCTGCCGGTGTCCCGGTTGTCCCAGGTGGTGGAATATTTTTCCGGACATGAAAAGATCGTTCCGTTTTCCCGGAAGGATCATCATTCGCGTCAGTCTTGTTCAGTGGACGGGGCCGGGGATCTGTCCGATGTCCAGGGCCAGTCCCATGCCAAACGGGCGTTGGAGATCGCTGCGGCCGGCAGCCATCATTTTCTGATGACCGGCCCGCCGGGGTCGGGAAAAAGTATGCTGGCCAAACGGTTGACCACGATTCTGCCTGCGTTGACCTTTGAAGAGATTCTGGAAGTGGCCCGGGTCTATTCCGTGGTGGGCGGGCTGGAAATCTGGAAAAAAGAATCCGGGCAAAGGCCGTTCCGGTCACCTCATCATACCATTTCAGATGCCGGCATGGTGGGCGGCGGTTCCCGGCCCATGCCCGGAGAGATCAGCCTGGCCCATCACGGGGTGCTGTTCATGGATGAACTGCCCGAGTTTAAAAGAAACGTGCTTGAGGTGCTGCGTCAGCCCCTGGAAGACGGCCGGGTGACCATTGCCCGGGCCGGCATCAAGGCGGTATTCCCTTGTCAGTTCATGCTGGTGGCGGCCATGAATCCCTGTCCGTGCGGATATCTGTCGGAACCCGGCAATACCTGTACATGCAGTTTTTCCCAGATCCAGACATACCGGTCCCGGATTTCCGGTCCTCTGATGGATCGGATGGATATTCAGGTGGCCGTGCCCCGGGTGTCTTTTGCGTCCCTGGTCTCCCGGAAAAAATCCGAGGATTCCGCCAGTGTCCGGGCCCGGGTAATGCCCGCCCGGCAGATCCAGATCGAACGGTTCAAATCCACCCCCATTTTCTGCAATGCCCGCATGGGCACCCGGGATATCCAAAAGCACTGCCGCCTGGATACCGGCGGACAGCGGTTGCTGGCCCATGCGTCAGACACCTTGATGCTTTCGGCCCGGGCCGTTCATTCCATCCTCAAAGTGGCCCGTACCATTGCCGATCTGGATCGATCCGCGGATATCCGGCCCGGACATGTGGCCGAAGCGGTTCAATACCGGGGTTTTGACAGAGAAAACATTTCAACCCTAAATGGATGATTCAAGATGATCAAAAAAGATATTTTCAATCAGGATGTCAAGGCCCGGTTCAAAGCGGCGGCCAAAGATCGGGTACACCGCTTTGTCATGGCCGGTGATAAAATCAAGGGCGCTGCGGTGCATGCCACGCTCATGGTGAATGAAATGCGGGCCAATCATGAACTGGGACCTGTGGAAACCCTGATTCTGGGGCAGGCATACATTGCCGGGGCCCTGCTGAGTACCACCCTCAAAGGCGAGGACCGCATCAGTCTGAGCATCGAGTGTTCAGGGCCCATCAAAGGATTGGATGTGGAAACCAATGGGTATGGGGAAGTCAGAGGATTTCTGAAAACTCGGGAAATTGCTGCTTCAGATTCAGCCCATACCCGATCGTTGTCTTCTTTGTTCGGGGCGGGATTTTTGACCGTGATCAAATATCTGGAAGATGCCAGGCATCCTTATTCCAGCCGGGTTCACCTGGCACACGGAACCATTGCCCAGGACCTGGCCGCGTATTTTCTGGAATCGGAACAGATTCCCACGGGCCTGAACTTGAGTGTGGAGTTCGATGAAAACCAGAATGTGACCGGTGCCGGGGGGATCTTTCTCCAGGCCATGCCCGGAGCGGATTCACAATCGCTGGAGACTGCCGAAGATATCCTTGGGCAGATGGAGTCCCCGGGTCAGGTGATGGCCCGGGGAAAATCAGTGGAAAAGATGGTCATGGAGGCGTTTGCCCCTCTGTCTCCACGGCTTCTCGACCAGACCCGGATCGCGTTCTTCTGCCGGTGTTCCCGGGATCGGATGAAGGGATATCTGAAAAATCTGTCTCCTGAAGTCCGGACCGATATTCTGGGAAACGGGCCCTTTCCTCTGGAAATCCGCTGCCATCACTGTAACTCGGTATATCCGTTCACCCGGGAAAGTCTTTCCCGGTTCCTGGTCGGAGGCTGAATACCGTGCAGGTATTTCGAGAAAAAATGTCAAAAACCAGAGTTTCTCTTGCCAACCCGCGTCATTTTATTATAAATATCAGTGGTGTAACAGCCATATGACAGCTATATTCAAGCTGAATTACATCGTTCAGAATATGGTAATCAATCAACATATACGATTAAGAGGTGTACCTCATGTGTAACCATTGTCACGAACATACCCACACGCATGCCCCTGAAATTGTTCAGCTCATGCCGATAACTCACCCGCTTTACGCGGTGTATCAATCCCCGCAGCCGCCGGCATTTGCCAGTGAAAAAGGAAAAAATGACATCAGCCTGGTGCCTGTGCTGTTCATGGGTCTGATCCGGCACGGGGACAAAAGCATGGTGGAAGGATTTTTTGCTTCAGAAACGATTCAGTCGTGCGAAGATGTTGACGGGTTCAAGGGATATGCCGCTTCCCTTGACGTTGCCGAAAAGTTGTATGCGTAACATTCACGCTTAAACCAAGGAGGACTCATGCACAAATTGTTACAGGACCGCCCGGGAGAGAAGATCATGCTTCTGGGAAACGAAGCCATTGCAAGGGGAGCTGTGGAAGCCGGGGTGGCTTTTGCCACCACCTATCCGGGCACGCCTTCGTCTGAAATTTCTTTGAACCTGTTTCAGATGTCTCAGGAATCCGATCTTTACTTTGAGTACAGCACCAATGAAAAGGTGGCCCTGGAAGTGGCGGCGGCCGCAGCCAATTCAGGACTTCGCACGTTCTGTATGATGAAGCATGTCGGGCTCAATGTGGCGGCGGATCCGCTCATGACCCTGGCCTATGTGGGGGTGACCGGCGGCATGGTGATTCTCAGCGCGGATGATCCGGCCATGTTCTCCAGCCAGAATGAACAGGATAACCGGTACTACGCCAAATTCGGGAACCTGCCCATGATGGAGCCCTCTTCCGTGGCCGAAGCCAAGGATATGATCAAGGATGCGTTTGACCTGTCCGAGTCCCTGAAACAGCCGGTGCTGTTGCGCACCACCACACGGATCAACCATTCCAACGCATTTGTCACCTTTGGAGAAATCAAGCCCAGAAACACAAAGGGCCGGTTTGAAAGAGATCCTCATCGCTGTGTCACCGTGCCCGCAGTCTCCCGGGGCCTGCATGTCAAGGTGCTGGAAAAAATGAAGACCGCAGCCCGGCTGTCAGATGACTCATCTTATAATTTTGTTCAGGGAAAAGGACCTTTGGGGATCATCACCAACGGCGTGAGTTTTTATTATGCCGCGGATGCGGTCAAGGACCTGAAACTGACAGACCGGGCGAAAATTCTGCGCCTGGGATTTTCCAATCCCCTGCCCCGGAAAATGATTGCCGATTTTCTGGCCGGGTGTGAAAAAGTGCTGGTGGTGGAAGAGGGGGAGCCGTTCATGGAAGAGGCGGTCAAGGCCATTGCCCAGGAACAGGGCATCACTATTCCCATCAAAGGCAAATCCGATGATCTGTTTTCCCGGCTGTTTGAATATGATCCCGCCATGGTCCGGGAAAAAATGGCGGCCTTTTTCAGTGTGCCGTATACCCCGAAAACGGTTGTGGACACATCAGATGTCCCTGAAATCCCCATGCGCCCCCCCAACTTATGTTCCGGATGTTCCCACCGGGCCACTTTCTACGAGGTCAAACAGGCGGCCAAAGGCATGGATGTGATCTGTCCCAATGACATCGGGTGTTATACCCTGGGATTTCTGCCGCCGTTGAGCACGGGTGATTTTGTCATCTGCATGGGGTCTTCCGTGAGTTCTTCCTGCGGGTTCAGCAAGGCCACGGATCAGAAAGTGGTGTCGTTTATCGGCGATTCCACGTTTTTTCATTCCGGGATCACCGGACTGGTCAATGCCGTGTTCAACCACCATAATTTTACGCTGGTGATTCTGGAAAACGATATCACAGCCATGACCGGTCATCAGCCCCATCCGGGCGTGGACATGGAACGGTTCGGTCTGTCCGGATACGGCCGGATCAATATCGAACAGCTGGTCCGTGCCATCGGGGTGGGACATGTGTCCATCATCAAGCCGTTCAAGGTGCAGAAAAGCATTGACACCATCAAGGAGGCCCTGGCTTTCAAGGGTGTGTCCGTGATCATCTCCCAGGAGCCCTGCGCCCTGTATGCCAAAAGCCTGAAACTTAAAAAAATCAGGCCGTTTATGGTGTCTGACAAATGTGTGGATCACCGGGACTGCATCACCACCATTGCCTGTCCTTCCTTTTACCTGGACAAGGACAACCGCGTGGCCATCGATGCCAATACCTGTGTGGGGTGTGCCGTGTGCGCCCAGATCTGTCCGGAGAACGCCATCAGGCCCCTGAAGCAATAATTTGAAAATACAAGGATTTGAATATATGGAAACAACCAGACTTATCATTGTCGCCGTCGGCGGGCAGGGCAATCTTCTGGCATCCAAGGTGCTGGGTGAGGCCGCATTGATTGCCGGTGTCCCGGTTCGTATGAGTGAAATTCACGGCATGGCCCAGCGGGGGGGCGTGGTGGAATCCGCCATGGTCTTCGGGGATGCCGAAAGCTCTATCATCTCGGATGGTGAAGCCGATATCCTTTTGGGGTTTGAACCGGCGGAGACCCTGCGGGCGCTGAACCGCTGCAGCAAGGACACCCGGGTGATCACCAACACGGCCCCGGTACCGCCGTTTACCGTGTCCGTGGGCCTGGGAACATATCCGGATGTGGAAGAGATCAAACAACTGATCAAGGCCAAAACCGCCGGATTGGTGGCCATCGATGCCATGTCTCTGGCCCGGGAAGCGGGCAGCCCCATGAGTGTCAATATCGTGCTGCTGGGGGCCCTGATTCAGACCGGGGCTTTGGGATTTGACCGGAAGGATGTGGAGGAAGCGATCAAAAGACGGGTCAAGCCCGCGTTTCTGGATGTCAACCTGAAGGCGTTTGATATGGGGTTCAATGCAGCTGCCAATGCCTGATATCCATGTAATCCATGGTCCCAACCTGAACATGCTGGGAAAACGGGAGCCGGAAATTTACGGCTCCCGAAACCTGGATCAGATCAACCGGGAACTGACAAAAACAGCGGCACCCCTGGGCCTGTCATTGCATTTTTTTCAGTCCAATCATGAAGGAATTCTGGTGGATGAAATTCACCGGATTTACGAAATGTCCTCCGCCGGAGTGATCATCAATCCCGGCGGGCTCACCCACACCAGCGTGGTGTTGAGAGATGCGCTGGCCATGCTGGCCTGTCCGGTGGTGGAGGTGCATCTGTCCAATATTCATAAACGGGAGCCTTTCCGCCACACGTCACTCATGTCGGACATCGTGATGGGCCAGATTGCCGGGTTCGGACATTTTGGATATCACATGGCTGTGATGGCCCTTCACCGGTATCTGTCAAAGTGATGCCATGACCGTGCCGGTGCTGATTCTATGTGCCACCCGGCTGGAAATGGCCGCGTTTCTGGCGCGTCACCCGGCCGAATCCTTGACCGATGTTCCCGAAAACCTGGATGGGGTGCTCAGTCCGGATCGATCCTGGTGTCTGGTGATGTCCGGCCCCGGGGTATTTAATACGGCATGGGCCCTTACCGTCTGTCTGGAACGGTTCCGGCCGGGGCTCATTCTTCACACCGGGATTGCCGGGGTGTTTGCCGGCACCGGTCTGGATACCGGGGATGCGGCAGTGGCAGTGAAAGACACTTACGTGCACGTCGGGGTGGATATGTCCCGGCCCGGGAAACCGGGGCCCTTTTCACGCCTGTCCCCATTGCCTTTTGATCTGATTGCCGGTCAGGGGCTTACCCGGCAGGGCATTTATACGCTGGACCTGAAGCTGGCCCATGCCTGCAGGGAACAATTGGCCCAATCCTTGAGCTGCCGGGTGGGCCAGGGACCGTTTATCACGGTATCGGCAATCACGGGTTCACTGGAAAAGGCGGATGCCCTGTCCCATGCGTACAGTCCGGTGATGGAATCCATGGAAGGCGCGGCAGCCGCCCATGTGGCAGCTCTGTACCAGGTTCCCATGGCAGAGATTCGGGCCGCCTCCAACCGGGTGGGAGACAGAGACAAGACCCGGTGGGACATCCGGACGGCCGTGGATACTGTGGCGGCTGTCTGTGAAACCATTATCAAGGAAAATCCCGGGTCATGACATCTGAACCCATCCTGCAATATGTGGATGCCCATTGCCATCTGCATGATCACCGGATCGTGAAAGATGTTTCCGGCATTGTTCAACGGGCCGGGGATGCCGGCGTGACCCATATGGTGTCCTGCGCCACCATGGAGGAAAATTTTGACGCCACGGCCACGCTGGCCCGTCAGCACCCGGCCATTGTCCCCTGTTACGGCATCCATCCCTGGTTTCTGGCTTCCTTGTCACCCGGATGGCAGCAGGTGCTCGGGGACCGGGTGGCCGCCGAATCCGGCTGCGGCATTGGAGAAACCGGACTGGATTTCATGGACAAACACGCAGACCGGGACCGGCAGCTCACGGTCTTCACCGATCATCTGACCCTGGCCCGGGATCTGGAACGGCCCGTCAACATTCACATCCGAAAGGCCTGGGACCCGTTTACCCGGGTGCTGAAAAAAACAGGCCCCTTAAAAACCCCGGGACTGGTGCATTCCTTTTCCGGATCCGCAGAGATGGTGAAATTGCTGATCCGGTATAACCTGTATATCTCTTTTTCCGGATCAGTGACCCGGCCCGGGGCGAAAAAAGTGGTGACCGCCCTGAAGGCCGTGCCCGAAGACCGGATCCTGCTGGAAACCGATGCCCCGGATATCTATCCCAGTGTGCCGGACCCGGATTCCCATGGTCTGAATGAACCCAGAAATCTGCCGGCCATCGCCCGGATCGCGGCGGAGCGTGCCGGTGTGCCGGTGGTTGATTTTGTCGGCCGGGCCTATGCCAATGCGCGGGCCGTGTTTGGCCCGATCATCCCGGCTGCGTCCCAGGGGCAGCGGGGTTGATTTGATTTCCTATAAAACCACGAAGCGCACGAAGATCACGAAGAGACCCTTTCTTCGTGCGCTTCGTGATCTTCGTGGTGCAATAATCTTACCGTCAGATATGGGAATGATTGGTATTTATGCCGGATATGAATCAGTTTGACAGAACCGCCCGACTGATGGGCAGACAGGCCGTGGAAAAACTGGGGCATGCCAGAATCGCGGTGTTCGGCCTGGGCGCGGTGGGCTCTTTTGCGGTTGAAGCATTGGCCAGAACCGGGGTGGGATATCTGCGCCTGGTGGATTTTGACCGGGTGGACATGTCCAATATCAACCGGCAGCTGTATGCGCTTCATTCCACTTTGGGCGAAAAAAAGGCAGAGATCGCCCGGGCCCGGGTTCAAGATATTTATCCGGCCTGTGATGTGGAGATCTGTGACACCTTTGTGAATGCAGGCAGCCTGGATACGCTCTTGTCTCCGGATATCGACGTGGTGGTGGATGCCATAGACGGCCTTAATTCCAAGGTCAATCTGCTGGTGGCGGCCCGGCAGATGGGGCTTTGCGTGGTCTCTTCCATGGGGGCCGGCGGTCGTAAAGATGTGTCCCGAATCCGAACCGGCGATATCGCTGAAACCCAGGTGTGCCCCCTGGCCCGGGTGGTTCGCCGGCGGCTGCATCGCCGGGGCGTGTTCACGGGAATCCGGTGCGTGTATTCTCTGGAACCCCCGGTTTTATCAACGGATGCAAAGATTTTGCCCGAACCGGAAGCACAAGATCCAGGAAACAGTGCCGGTCATGGCCGGCACCGGCCGCCCTTGGGTACCATTCCCTGGATCCCGGGCATATTCGGATTGACCCTGGCGGCGGAAGCCGTTCAGATCATCACCGGCTGATCTCCTCATCCCGCAATACCCGGCGCAGTACCTTGCCCACATTGGACAGCGGAATATCCTCTTTGAATTCGATATACCGGGGCCGCTTGTATCCGGCCATATTTTCCTTGCAGAACGCATTGATTTCTTCTTTTGTGGCGG
>CALGAJ010000005.1 GCA_937951975.1 uncultured Desulfotignum sp. | reverse complement strand
AGGAATCAATGTATGGGACATGATATTGCCATTCCAACCGCAGGGACTGCCGGTGGAATCCGGGGCTCTGGAAACCAACATTCCCCTTTTATCACCGCCTGGCGGATTTCCGGAAAACAGGACACGGATTCAATTGCACAGGCGTAATTTTTGCATTTGAAAAAGAAGATTTTTTTTTATACAAAAACAGTCAACAGACAAAGGAGGCAACATGGGAACAGTATTGATTGTTTACACCACCCGGTCCGAAGAAACCAAGGCCATTGCCGACATAATCGGTGAAGGCATCCGGATATCCGGGCACAGTGCTGAAGTTAAACGGGTGAACGAGATCAAAAGTGAAGATGATCTGAAAGGATATGACGCATATATTTTCGGGTCTCCCACCTATCATGGTGAAATGATCACTCCCATGAAACAGATGTTGTTTCTCGCGGAACGGGCGGAATTGAACGGAAAACCGGGAGGCGCTTTCGGTGCTTACGGCTGGAGCGGTGAAGCGGCCGGCCGTATTTTTGATACCATGGCCCATGTTTTCAAAATGAACATGGTATCCGGGGGCCCGCTTATGCTCAAAGCCGCCTGGGTGGGCGGCGGTATCAAGGCGGCCCAGGAATATGGTAAACTGGTGGCCGCCATGATTCCGGAAACCGCGTAAGCCCGGGGAGTAGAACATCATGAATACGCAGAATTCGATCATTGTCCCCTGTCTGTCCTGCGGGACCAGAAACAGAATCCCCGCAGCAAGGATGAATGACCGTCCCCGGTGCGGTAAATGTAAAATGCCGCTGTCTTTGAATGTACCGGACAAACCGGTGATCGTGACGGATGCCACATTTCATAAAGAGGTGATGAAATCGTCACTGCCGGTTCTCGTGGATTGCTGGGCTCCCTGGTGCGGTCCGTGCCGTGCCGTGGGCCCTGTCATGGATGCTTTGGCAAAAAAATATCAGGGCCGCCTGAAAGTGGCCAAATTGAATCTGGATGAAAATCCAGCCACAGGGTCCCGGTTTTCCTTCACCTCTGTACCGACCCTGCTGCTGGTCAAAAACGGAAAGCTGGTGAACACATTGCTGGGCGTTTTACCCCAGACCCAGATTGAGGCAGCCATCCACCAGATGCTTTGATCAGGCGCGCAGTGATGATCTGCTGTTTCAAAGGCAGGCTTGCCAGGAGAATTGCCGGATATTACAGGCCGTTGATGGGCAAAAAAGAGATTTTAACTGGAAATGAACGGTGATATGTCTTATGTTGTTAAAGATGTACTTGATAACAGGCTGAAGTGAAACACGAATCAGCCTTATTCTTGAATCCAACCCCCAAACAGCTAAAGGAGTTGAAAACATGGCAGAAAAAATGGGTATTTACAAATGTGAGAAATGCGGCAACATCGTACAGGTGCTTCACGGAGAAAAACCGCCGGTTACCTGCTGCGGCAAACCCATGGAGCGGCTGGTGGAAAACACAGTGGATGCGGCCGTGGAAAAACATGTGCCGGTGGTGGAAAAAATCGAGGGCGGATACAAGGTCAAGGTCGGCAGCACGGCCCATCCCATGACCCCGGAGCATTACATTCAGTGGATTGAGCTGACCAGCGAGGATGACAGTTTTGTCCAGCGCAAAATGCTGACCCCGGACAGTGCACCGGAAGCGGTTTTCAAAACCGATGCCGACAAAGTGGTGGCCAGGGAATACTGCAACTTGCATGGCCTGTGGAAAGCTTGATCAATATTTTGTAATACTGTAAAAAAGCCCCGGATGATTCAAATGATTCAACCGGGGCTTTTTCATGTGCAATGCATCCACGGGGTTTTCTGTTACCGGGTCAATTTTTCCTTTAATTTTTTGGCCAGGGTGGCACCTAAATCAAAACAGCGTTTCAGGTCATTTTCATCCGGGACATACAGTACCTTGACACCGGGATCCGCCATGTCCCATTTCATTTCCTCGAACTCTTTGTTGATTATTTTGACCGCTTCTCCGCTCCAGCCGTAAGAACCAAAAGCAGCGGCTATTTTATTCTGGGGACGCAGTCCTTTGATATAGGTCAACACATCAGCAATCACGGGGAAAATACCGTTATTCAGGGTCGGTGACCCCACAGCCACAGCCCCGGCATCCAGAATTTCGGTCATGATGTCGGACCGGTGACATCTGCGGGTGTTCATGAGCCGGACCCCCACATGTTCCGATTCAATCCCGCTGGTGACGGCCCGGGCCATTTTTGTGGTGCTTTCCCACATGGAATCAAAGATGACCAGGGCTTTGTTGACCGGTTCCTGCCGGGACCACCGGTCGTAGGCCGTGATGATCCGGGACGGATCTTTCCGCCAGATAATACCGTGATCCGGGCAGATCATGCGGATGTCCAGATTCAGTTTGGCCACATCCGCCAGAAGTGTCTGGACCCGGGGAGAGAAATGCAGCAGAATATTGGCGTAATATTTGCGTGCATGGGGCATGATTTCATCCCCGATGTCATCGTCGAAAAACTGGTCTCCGGCATAATGCTGTCCAAACGCATCACTGGAGAACAATATTTTTTCATCCGGCAGATACGTGAACATGGAATCCGGCCAGTGGAGCATCCGTGTTTCCAGAAAAGAAAAGGTCCGGTTCCCTAAAGTCACGGTATCACCGGATCCCACCACTTTAAAATTGTAGTCCCGGTTAAAGTGGTTTTTCAGGTTCTGGGCTCCCATCTTGGAGCAATACAACGGCTTGTCTTCGCCGATTTTATGCATGATTCCGGGAATGGATCCGGAATGATCCATTTCCGTGTGGTTGCTGATCACGGCATCGATTTTTTTGGGGTCCATGATCCGGTTGATATTGGCCAGCAGCTCATCCTTGAAAGGAAATTTTACTGTATCGATGAGTATGTTCTGTTCTCCGGTGACCAGAAATGCATTATATGACGTGCCTTCACGGATTTCATATCCGTGAAAATCCCGGATGTCCCAGTCCCGGCATCCCACTGAATAAATACCATTTGCCAGTTCTATGGGTGTGAACATGATCCCTCCGTTTAATCCACTTTTTCAAAATATTCCTGTTCAGCGCCGCACAACGGGCATACCCAGGAAGCCGGCAGATCTTCCCATGCCGTACCCGGTTCGATACCATTGTCCATATCTCCTTCTGCAGGATCGTACACATAACCGCAAGGGCATTCATATTTATCCATTATTTCCTCCGTTCATCAGTTGTTGCCTGATTGAGTTACCGTTTCAGCCGGCCGGTCCTATACCGTTCCTTGTGAATAGCTGAATCATGTGTGAATCATCGGGCAGAATATTTTGCAATTTGCATACCATGTCAGACATGTGAATTATGATAAAAAGTGTTTTCACTTTGAAGACTATTATTATAATATGATTTGAGTAAAAGCAATCAATCATTTGGGAAAGACGGTCCATGAAAGTGTTTACCAGAAAATCACACATCCCGGTCCCGGTTGCGCGCCTGTTTGCCTGGCATGCCAGAGACGGTGCCATCCAGCGTCTGACCCCGCCCTGGGCGCCGATGACACTCAAATGGCGGCAGGGCAACGGCATTGACAAAGGGGTGCGGGTGCGCTTTGACATGCGGGTGCTGGGGGTTCCTTTGGCATGGGAAGCCGAGCATATCGATTATTATGAAAACCGGATGTTCAAAGACCGGCAGATCAAAGGTCCGTTTGCCCGCTGGGAGCATACGCATCTGTTTGCGGCAGACGGCGGGCAGGGGTCTGTCATGACGGATCAGGTGGCGTATCAACTGCCGGGAGGAGGGTTGAGCACGCCGTTTTATCCTCATGTGCAAAAAGAATTGACCCGGATATTTGATTACCGGCATCGAATTCTGGTGCATGATCTGGTCAACTATGCCGATCAGATGCAGCCCATGCGGATTCTGATCTCCGGTGCATCCGGCAGCATTGGCAGGGCTTTGGTCCCGTTTTTACGCACTTGCGGGCATGAAGTGATCCGTCTGGTCCGGCATGACGGTCCTTTGGCCGGGGATGAAGTGTTCTGGGATCCGTACAAAGGCATTCTGGATCTGACATCCATTGAACCTGTGGATGCGGTGATCAATCTCAACGGCAAGGATATTTCCCGGGGAAAATGGACGGACGGACAGAAACAGACCATTATGGATTCCCGGATACAGCCCACCCGCTTGCTGGTGAAAAAGATGCTGGAGATGGATCCGCGTCCGGAAGTGTTTATTTCCGCATCTGCCATTGGATTTTACGGAGAAGGGGCCGGTGCCGTACTCACGGAAAAAGATTCTGGAGGTGGTTCTTTCATCTCCCGGGTGTGCGAACAATGGGAACAAGCGTCTTTGCCTGCACAATCGGCAGGTATCCGGACGGTTCAGCTGCGTATCGGTGTGGTGCTCACCCCGGCCGGCGGGGCCCTGGCCCGAATGCTGCCGGCGTTTACCACCGGATGCGGGGCAAGGCTTGGTAAAGGCCGACAATACATGAGCTGGATTTCCGAGGATGATACCCTGGGCGGTATTTTTCATGTTCTGAAAACCAGGGAAATCCAGGGACCGGTGAATCTGACAGCACCCAATCCTGTGACCAACCAAAAATTCACCCGGACACTGGCCCGGGTGTTGTCCCGGCCGGCCGTGTTCAGTATTCCCAAATGGATGGCCGCACGCCTGTGGGGGGAGATGGGAAAAGAAACCCTGTTGACCAGTGCCCGGGTCATGCCGGAAAAACTGATAAAAACCCAATTTGCATTTCAGTATCCTGATCTGGAACCGGCCCTTGGACATCTGCTGGGCCGAATCGATTCATGACTTTGATAACAAACGGATTGTGGTATGTCTTTACATCTTAAATTGCTGTTTTCATTTCTGATGATCGTTGCACTGGTATTTGGATTTGTGCATATTTATTTTCCTTTGCAGGTATACAGTTTTGAACGGCTGCATATTTTTTTGTTCAACCTGTGTACCGGGGGATCGATTCTGCTGTATTACACACAAGGGTTTAAACAGGTGTCCGGCACGGTAAAACTGTTTTTTGCCGGATCTTTGATTTATGCATTTTCCGCATTTTTTAACTGGTATTCCATCACCCTGTCGGTATCTGTGCTGCTTTGTTTTCTGGTGGAAAAGATCCGGGTTCAGACGTTTTCCTGGTTCCCGTCCGAGTTTTTTCAAAAACAGGTGCCTGTGGCCAAAAAGTTTCACCAGGCTTCTTTGCTGTGCCTTTCCACAGGTATTGCCATCGCAGGTGTGGTCATTTTAAACAATGAATTTTTTCACTGGGTGTATATGGAAAAACTGGTGTTGAACACGTTTTTCCTGGGATTCTCCTTTCCCTTGTCCCTGATCACCTTGTCCCTGGTGTTTTCCATGCTCAGGCAGATTGAAGGATCCGGCTTGAAAGTGTTCATGGAACTGTGTTTCTGGACCATTACCCTGGGGGTGATCATTTTTTTCATCTTTATTCTGATGGAGCGGTTCATCCCCCAGATTTTTGTGACCTTTGCCCTGTTTGCCGCCGTGGTGGTGGTGTTCTATCTGTATTACACCTTTGCCAAGTCCATGCAGCAGAAACTGTTTCTGACTTCGGGCATCGGGTTTCTGATTGTGACCGCCATCACCGGTATCGCCTATATCTTTTTTCAGATGTCCGACGGGTATGATCCTGAAAAAACCAAGTGGCTGCTGCACCTGCATGTGTTTGCCTCCCTGTATGGCTGGAATCTATGCGGTCTGGCCGTGATATGCCGGTTCAAGGATTTTCCCATTCAGCTGCATTCCCCCACCGTGATTTTCATTCACTGGCTCACCGCCATCGTTTTGGCTCCCATGGGCGTGTTTTATCCATGGGCCGCTATTCTGGCGATCATCGGATATGCCTTTATCACTCTGGTACTGTTTTTCAGCGGTAACCAGACCAGAAAGATTACACAATGAGCAGCGCCCGGGAAAAAACCAAACAGTTTTTCAAGCAGTTCCAGCCCAATGCCAGAGTGCTGGTGATCATCAATGCTGACCCGGATGCCATCGCGTCTGCCATGGCGGTTAAACGCCTGCTGTGGCGAAAAGCATCCGAGGTGGTGACCGCCCATTTCAACCGCATCAGCCGGCCGGACAATCTGACCCTGATCCAGCTCACGGACGCCGGGCTTACGCCATTAGCGGACGTGGACAAGACCCAGTTCGACCATTTCGTGATCGTGGATTCCCAGCCCGATCACAACGAAGCGTTTGCCGGAATCAATTATACCGCCATCATCGATCATCATCCCCTGACCGATGTCAAAGCCGGGTACACAGATATCCGTCCCGGCTACGGGACCTGTTCCACGATTTTGACTGAATACCTGAAATCCTGGAAAATCAAGCCGTCCACCAAGCTGGCCGCGGCCCTGATGATGGGCATTAAAACCGATACCGCAGATTTCACACGCCAGGCCACACTCAAGGACATCCGGGCATTTCAATATCTGTATAAATTTGCGGACAACAATATTGTCACCAAGGTGGAACGGGCCATTTTAACCGATGAAGACTTGAGTTTTTTAGGCAATGCCATCAAAAAGCGGCAAAAAGTCAATAACCGGGTATTTTTTCATGCCGGCAAAATTTCCAAACCGGATGAACTGGTGATGGTGGCGGACTTTTTTCTTTCCATTGTGGGGGTCAACTGGTCCATCATTTCCGGAGTGATGGACCGGCAGCTGATTGTCATTCTCAGAAACGACGGGTTGCGCAAAGGGGCCGGGAATACCGCCAAGGAAGCGTTTTCAAAATACGGGTCCGCCGGGGGCCATAAAACCATGGCCCGGGCGGAAATGCCTTTGTCCCGGATAAAAAAGGAAACCGGCCGGATCGGTCAGAAATTTCTGGCTCAATGGGTGATGACCCAGATCGAAAAAAATGCCGGCAAGAAAATCGAATGAAAAAGTATGACTGAAAAACCCGATAGACTAGGGGCTCTGATTCTGAGTGAAACCCGGTACAAAACCATGGTGGAGACCATGGGTGACGGGTTGAGCGAGATCGATGAACACCAGCACACCACGTATGCCAATGACACCTTGTGCCGCATGTGGGGCAGGACGAAAGATGAAATCATCGGTGTGCCGGTGACAAGGTTTGTGGATGAAAAGAACCGGGCCGTCCTCATGGCCCAGCTGGAAAAGCGCCGCCGGGGGGAATGCCATGCTTATGAAATCGTGTGGACGAAAAAAGACGGCTCCAAACTGCATGCCCTGATGACTCCCACCCCGTATTTTGATGAGAATGGCTGTTTTAAAGGCAGTTTTGCCGTGGTCACGGACATTTCCCGCCAGAAAAAAGAAAAAGACCTGCTGGAGATGCGGGTCCAGCAGCGAACCCGGGAACTTCAGACCCAAGCCCGGCATCTGGAAGAAGTGAATACGGCCCTGCGGGTGCTGCTGAAAAAACGGGAACAGGATCGGCAGCGCATGGAAGAACAGATGACCGCCAATATCCGTGAACTGATTTTTCCCTATATCGACCGAATGCGTACCACCCGGCTGGATGAGCATCAGACCGCCTGTCTGGATATCATGGCCGCGACACTGGAAGATATCGTGTCTCCGTTTCTACACAAACTGTCGCTGGAGTTTCTGCACCTGACCCCGTCGGAAATTCAGGTGGCCAACCTGATTAAACATGGCAAAACCACCAAGGAGATCGCGGCTATCTTGTCATTGTCCCATCAAACCATTGAATTTTATCGCAAACGGATTCGGAAAAAACTGGGGATTACCCGAAAGGCCATAAATCTCAGAACGTTTCTGACAGCAGGAACTCTGTTGGAAAAAAACGGATAACGGGCCGCCCCAGGGATGGCCGGCCCGTCTGATCCGATTTCTGTATTTCGTTTATTTGATGGGGGACTCTATCGGGGTGTCACTTAAAATCGGATTATAGCGCGTATCAAAGGTCCCCCCGGTTGAGATGTGCCCGGCGGCACGTTCCGGATGGGTTTCAATATCCACAGGTTGTCTGTCTTCATCCACCGGCGCACCCCGGTCATTCACCCGGACGATACCCGTGGGCGTGATGCCGGTCCCTTCTTCATCATAAGGCCGGCTGGTGATGATCTCTCCCACCGGAATGATCCGCCCGGTTGCATCCTTGACCGTCCCATCCGACCGGAAGGTGAACGGCACATTGTCCGATTCAGTGCCGAACACGTCTTTGCCCAGGTTGAAACTCTGGTCCAGCACGATTTTACGGTAAAGAAAAATGTTGTTCTTCATGGTATCAAGAGATGGATAGAGCAGGGTCCCTTTGACATGGCTGCGGCCTGTATCCGGATCATGCGTCAGATAGGCCAGATCAGCCACATAGGCCCGCATTACTTTCCGGCGGTCCAGCAGATGGGACTTGCGTTTTTCTGCCGGCATGTTTTTGAGCAGATCATCATTGAACACGGCATCGATCGGATTTTTCAGATCAAACGCCTGAAGCCGTTGCCTGGCATAGTTTTTGAGGGCTTCGGCAATCTTGACCGGCATGACGCCGTACAGATCCGCTCCCACCACGGCGTAATAAAAAAAGCCCAGTTCACCCATGCCGGTGCTCTCATGAACATAATCCTGAAGACGGCTTTTTTCGGGCTGGGCTGAATCATACGCGCCGTAATCCATCTCTTTCCACCCGTCCGCCCCGGGCAGTTTGCGCTGAAACGACCACACTGAATCCACGGTATTGCCCACTTTGCCGTGGCAGCCGATGCACTGCATCAGTTCTTCAGTGGTCTGGGGCCGCAGGTTGCCCCGGCGGTCTTCGATATACGCCGACAGCAGCCATCCGGCATTATTGTCCACCCATCCCTGACCCTCATGGCCGATCACAACCGAGTCATAATGGGCATCTTCGGTGATGTCTTCGACGCCAACCTCCTTGTATTTGTACATGTAACGCATCTCTTTGATCCGCCGGGAACGGGTTCCTGGAAATTCATAAGCAGGGCCGGTGTTGCCTGCCACGCCGTCCAGGATATCCCCGGCCTGGCCGTCGGCATTGAGATCCACATAATGCAGCGGGTGGGCGAATTCGGTTCCCTCAGGGAAAAATCCGCGTTTCACCGGTATCCGGGATGCATCCCCGAAATAATGGGTCCGGGCCATCGGGCGGTTTTTGATGTTTGTTTCCAGCAAGTCCAGGTTGTTTTCATATACCGTCCGGCTGAACCGGTTTTCCCGGGTCATGAACGGTTCGGGCAGCCGGATATAAATGCCGCTGACACTGCCGGACAGCGGGGTGAAGATACCGTAGGGGAAAAAATTGACGGCCCGCCAGCCGGTGAATTCGTTTTTTTCATCTCTCACAAATCCGTTTTTGTCCACAAACCCGTGGGTGCCGTTGCCGGTGGGGTCTGTTTCATTATAGGGAAACAGGTGCCGGGGATTGAGGGCCGGAAACAGCAGAAAGTCATCGGCATCCGAATTCAGCCATCCGGTCGTGCCGGGGCCCCGGGCGTTGTCAAAGGCCGCCTGCCAGTTGTCATGGCGGACATAGTCCACGTCTTCCGGATCGGGCAGGGCAATTCCTTCCATTTTCAGGCGGGCGACAATTTCCTGGGGAAAAATGGTGTTGCGCCACAGCACCTTGTTCAGGTCCGGAGATGGAAAGCTGAATAGGATCTGGTCTTCGCCCAAAGGAAAGGCATTGCCGTGATTGATATCTGCCAGATAGTCGGTATGGCAGTAAAGACAGGCGTTCTGGGTGCCGTAACCGGTTTCGATCCAGCACTGGGCCGGAATGGACGGTTCTTCGTTGAAGGCGGGTTTGTAGGGGGCCCCGGTCCGCTTCAAAAAATCCTTGGGTGCGGTCCCTTCATGGAAATCCGCCATGGGGATCGAATGTGCGGTCAATCCTTTGTCCGTGAGAAGGACCCTGGCCTCCCGGGTGGGATCCACGGAATCAGCGGCTGCGAAGGTCAGCGCGACCCCGGCCGTTACCATGACCGCCAGAAAGATGGCAAATTTAGATATTCGGTTCATGCGTCACCTCTGTTTATTGAATGAAGAAATAAAAATCAGTGAATACGGATGTCTGTGTTAAGAGTTCATCTGGAAAATCCGTCCAATAAAGGGTTTTCATTGTAATTTGCTGAAAAACCCATTAAATTTCATATGTGACCCTACCAGAAAACAGCGGGACTGTCCAAGATAATCAGGGCGGCCCACCGCAAAAAAAGTCAGCACAGGAATCAGGAAATGAAGACAATCAAGCACAAAGACCGACTGGCCGAAGAAGGAGAAAACAAGCTGCCTGCAGCCCAGGCGTGTCTCTGGGCCGGATCATTCTTCACCAGGTGCTCAATCCTCTGATTTTTATTCTCATTGCCGCAGCTGCCACGTCCATTGCCATCGGTGAAGCCAAGGATGCCGTGTTCATTTTTCTGGTGATCCTGATCAACAGTGCGCTGGGCACCTATCAGGAGTACAATACCGAGAAAAGTGCGGCAGGGCTTCAGCAGATGCTCAGGATAACGGCCCGGGTCCGGCGGAACGGCAGGGAAATGAAGAGGATGAGGCCTGGTCGTGGTGCTCAGGAGAACGGGCAGTGGACATCCCGCGGAGATGGCATGGATATCATCGGTTGTATCCGGCTGTTTCAGTATTACCGGGTATGTTTCATACCTGGTAATACCCTGTTTTATCCCTCTTGTTTCCGGTAAGTTTTCGCGGTACCACTGAAACATCCAAAACCTGCGACTCAGTGGAAAGGAGGTGGTGGCGACCTGTCAGGCGAATGTTTGATCCGCGTGTTCACAACCATTTTCAACAGGAGAACAAAACAATGCGAAAATTTTCCGGTATGTTCTGTTTTTTTTTGACGGCCGCGTTCCTGGTGTTCTGGGGTACGACCCTGTATGCTAAACCGGTCACCCTGACCTATTCCAATTTTTTTCCGCCCACCCATATCCAGAGCCAACTGGCCCAGAGCTGGTGCGATGAAGTGGAAAAACGCACCGGTGGTCAGGTGAAAGTCCAGTATTTCCCCGGCCAGACTTTGACCAAAGGCACCCAGAATTATGACGGGGTGGTGTCCGGGCTGTCCGATATCGGGCTGAGCCTGTTCGCCTATACCCGGGGCCGGTTTCCGGTGATGGAGGCGGTGGACCTGCCCCTGGGATATGACAGCGGCATCACCGCCACCCAAGTGGTGAATACGGTATATGAAAAACTCCAGCCCCAAGAGCTTCAGGACACCCGGGTGATGTATCTGCATGCCCACGGGGCCGGGCTGCTGCACACCAAGGGAAAGGCCGTGCGGGCCCTGGAAGATTTCAAGGGCATGAAACTGCGGGGACACGGCACGTCAGCGGAAGTGATCTCCGCCCTGGGCGGGATCCCGGTCCCCATGCCCATGCCGGATCTGTACCAGAGCCTTCAGAAAGGCATTGTCCAGGGGGCGTTGTACCCCATTGAAACCAACAAGGGGTGGCGCATGGGAGAGGTGGTGGATTATCTGACCCTGAGCACCCCCATTGCCTATACCTCCTCTTTTTACGTGGTCATGAACAAGAAAAAATGGGCTCAGATTCCCGATGACCTCAAACCGGTGATCATGGAGATCAATAAAGAGTGGGCCGACAAACACGGCCGGGCCTGGGATGATTCCGATCAGGAAGGCATGGCGTTTCTGGAAAGCCTGGGCCGGGAGGTGATCACGCTCAGTGACGAGGAATCCGCCCGGTGGCAGGCGGCGGTGGCCCCGGTCATCGATGCCTATATCGAAAAAATGAACAAAAACGGGTTTGACGGTGAACAGATCGTGGACCTGGTCAAGACCACCCTGGCGGACCTGAAGCAATAAGGAAATACCCATGACACACAGCGAATTCTGGAACCCGTTTCTGGAGACCCTGCCCAGGCAGAAACTGGAACAGTTGCAATTATTCAAGTTCAAGCGGATTTTCACCTGGGCCTATACAAAGTCCAAATTTCACCGGAGCCTGTATGATGCCGCCGGCATCACGCCGGATGATATCCGGACACTGGCGGATGTGCGAAAAGTGCCCAAAGTGGAAAAATCCATGATGCAGGCCATTCAGAACAAGGACCCGTTTCCTTATGGGGATGCCCTGTGTGTCCCCCTTGAGGAGGTGTCCACCTTCCGCCAGACATCGGGCACCACAGGCCAGCCGGTGTATCAGCCCGACACCTGGCAGGACTGGGAATGGTGGGCTGAATGCTGGGCCTACATTCTCTGGTCCCAGGGATACCGGGCATCGGACCGGGTGTTCCTGCCGTTCGGTTACAATATTTTTGTGGCATTCTGGGCCGGGCATTACGGAGCGGAAAAACTGGGGTGCGAGGTGGTGCCCGGCGGGGTTCTGGACACCCAGGCACGTATTCTCAAGATCCAGGAACTCAAAGCCACGGCCATGATGGCCACCCCCACCTATGTGCTGCGCATGGCCGATGTGGCCAAAAACAAACTGGGCATCGATCCGGCCACGCTTTCCATTAACAAGATCAACTGCGCGGGCGAGCCGGGGGCCGGAATTCCCGCCACCAAAAAACGGATGGAAGATGCTTTCGGTGCCAAAGTGTTCGACCATTCCGGTGCCACCGAGATCGGGGCCTGGTCCTATGAATGCCGGCACCAGCCCTTTGGCATGCATGTGAACGAGGCCATGTTCCTGGTGGAGATTGAGGACATGGACACAGGCGAACCCATCACCGAACCCGGGGTCAAGGGCAAGATGGTGATCACGGCATTAGACCGCATAGCCCAGCCTTGTATCCGGTTTGATGCCAAGGACGTGATCCAGTGGGACCCGGACCCCTGCGCCTGCGGCCGGACCTTCCGGCTGATCAAAGGCGGGGTGATCGGCCGGGCCGACGACATCACCAAGGTCAAGGGCGTGCTGCTGAGCCCGGCGGCCGTGGAAGCGGTAGTGAGATCTTTTGACGGACTCGGGGATGAGTATGAACTGATCGTGGAGCGGCCCGGGGATGTGGACCATATCACCCTGAAAGTGGAGCTCAATCCCGGCGTGGAACGGTCCCGGGTGGAATCCGGCCTGAAAGACCAGCTGCGCCTGAAAACCAACCTGGGCTATGACTTGCAGTTTTTTGACTACGGCAGCCTGCCCCGCTATAAGCTCAAAGCCCGGCGGTTCAAGGACCTGAGAAAAAAAGACAACCCATAAAACCCAAAAAGGAATTCAACCTGATGCCGCATATGACACCCTCTCAGGAACTGGCCGTCATCAATGAAAAGATTGCAGATCTCAAAAACACGGCCATGTTTTTACAAGCCCGGACCGGTGACTTTCCGGGTTTGCATCAGAATATCAAGCGGATTCTGGCCAGTGTCAAGATGCTGGAACTGAATCTGAGCGATGCCCTTGCAGTTGATGAAGATACTGTCTGAAATGAACACATTCAACGGACCGGCCGTTTTCTGAACAAGAAACAGCCGGTCCATTCATTCTCCACCCCTTGCTTTTTGTTATCAATATGTTTTAGGATAGATCACTGCCTCTGGTTCCTGCAACGTAAGGTGACGTATAAATCCACATACTGACGGAGGAAATTATCTATGAAAAAAATCAATCGATTAAGGTATGTATTCCTGGCCCTGTTGCTGTTTCTGGGTCTTCTGTGGTCATTTGTTTCAGCTTCCCAGCCGGAAAACAGCTATCCCAACGCCCAATTTATCGCAACCCCCCAATGGCTTATGGCCCATCTGGATGATGCGGATCTGGTCATTGCGGATGTCAGAACCGATGATCATTTTGACGGAGCATTGATCCCCGGCGCCATAAGGCTTCCCTGGTCTGAGTTTCAGTTCAATGATATCGGCGGTGATGTGGCCTCGACGTTCATCGGTATTGCCCGGGCCCAGGAGATCCTTGGCCGTCACGGCATTACGCCGAAAGATACCGTTGTCCTTTACGATTCGGTGGAACGGGACGGCGGAGCCACGGCATCCTATATTTTCTGGGTGCTGGATATCCTGGGGCATGAAAACAAAAAGATTCTTGTGCGCGGCATGGATGGCTGGAAAGATGCCGGGTATGATCTGGTCACCACACCGGGTGAAACAAAACCGCTGCTTTATCAGGCCCCGGCAGAAAATATACAAAAACACCAGCTGATTACCGGTGATTTTGTGTACAAACAGCTCGGCGATTTCTGTTACCAGATCATTGATGTGCGCTCTAAAGACGAATATGTGGGTAAAAAAGGCACCAGAGGGCTGGATGGAACTCCTTTGAAACTGGGCCATATTCCGACAGCGGTGAACATCAACTATCAGGATGCATGGACAGATATGGAAACAAAGGCGTTTAAATCCTATGCCCAGCTCCAGCGCCTTTACGCAGGCCTGGATTCATCCAAAGCCGTGATTGTTTACTGCAATTCTGGCAGACGCAGTGCTTTTTCCTATTTTATCCTCCGTTTGATGGGATTTGACAGGGTGTATACCTATGAATCGTCATGGAAAGAGTGGGGGAACCCGGACAGATTTTTTCCGGTGGAAACCAGGGAAAACGTCCTGACAGCAAGCACGTTGCCCACCGCTTCGCCGGCAACCAAAACCGCCTCAAGCCGGAAATCGACCGGAAAATCATCCAATGACAGCGCCGGTTCAGGCAAACCTGAAGGCGGTTATATTTCATGCGGAGGCTGATCATGGATAAAAAAACGAAATCTCCATTGTTTTGGCCGTGGCTTCCGGCTGCCTTTGCTTTGGCAGGCATCATTTTGTTTGTTTTTGCGACATTCGGTCCGCCGGCCTCTTCCAGTGGCTTTGTCAGCTTAATGAAAGGGGCTGTTCAGACAGCGGCGCCGAAATATGTTGAAAATCTGACCCATTACGCCATGATGCCGGATACGGGGTCATGGCTGTTTGCCTTTGTTCTGGGCATGGCCATTGGCGGATTTGTGGCCGGCCGCACCGGCAGAATACCGGTACGGGATATCCCGGAAATATGGGAAAAACGGTTTGGAAACAGCCGGATCAAACGATTTGCAGCCACCTTTGCCGGTGGGTTCATCATCCTTTTTGCCGCCAGACTGGCAGGCGGATGTACCCTGGGACTGTTTATTTCCGGATCTTCACAACTGGCTGTCAGCGGGTTGTATTTCGGGGTGCTGATTTTTGCCGTTGCCATGGTCACATCCCGCCTTGTATACGGCAGAACTGGAAAGGAGGAATAATGGGGTCTGAAATTTGGCTGGGGCTGTTCTCCGGCATTGCCTTTGGGTTTGTGATCCAGCGCGTGGGCGCAACCAGTGCGGACAAAATGGCCAGAGCCCATCTGATGATCGAAGGGGATATCCCCAAATTCATGCTCATGGCGGTTATTCTCTCCGCCATCGGGCTTTTGGGACTTGAAACCGCTGGTGTGGCCAATACCCGGGTACTGCCCACCAGCCTGGTGGCCACGGGTGTGGCAGGTATTTTGTTCGGTATCGGCTGGGGATTTTGCGGATACTGCCCGGGAACCACCTGGGCTGCGGCAGGAGAGGGACGGATGGATGCGGTATTTGCCCTTATCGGCGGACTGGCCGGAACAGCGGTTTTTGCCCATCTGCACGAATACCTGATCCCCCTGCTGTATGATCCCTTTAACGTGGGCCAGATCACCCTTGTGGACTGGACCGGCAACCGGCCGGCTGCGGTTATGCTGCTGGTTTTGATATTCGGCCTGTGCATCGGCGCGATCCATCTTTTATGGAAGGGAAAAAATGGCGGCCAGGCTCAATAATGCATCCATTGTCTTTTGGGCTTCTCTTGTCTGGGTGATCATCCTGTGTACCGGATGCCCCGGACCGCAGAAAGACCGGCAGACAAACCTGGAGATACCCAGAGGATATGTGGCCCGGCTGGATATTCAGCTCAGAGACCGGCTGCTGGGATTCGGCCCCTTTGTGGGATATTATTTCAAACCGGTCAATCCACCGGATCTGACCCGGCTTTCTTTTGTCTGTTATAATGAAAATTCTTTTTATACCGGTGATCTGCCGGAAAACGCCCTCTTGTTTGAAGGGGATGCGGTGCTGACCCAGCTTGCAGACACCGGGTTTCAGGTGCCGGCGGAAAATCGGATCAATCCGGTCTTTTTTTCTGATGCACCGGTTGACTGGGTACGTGACCGTCCCGAACCCCGGGAGGAATATCTGCATTTTCATTCCTGCTATGATGCGTTGGGCCCGGTATTGACCGGTTACTGGGTTCGGCACAGAGCCCAGGCCGCTTTCACCTATGACATGGGGGGGCGCGTAGGGCCGGACAGTCCCCTTTACCATGAGGTCGTCCCAGGTATTGATACCCATTTTGCAAGAATCATTGAGTTTGATACAGGGCCGGAACATAAACCCTAACCTGAAATTACATCACAACCGGGTAAGGTTACCGTATGACCCAAAACAACCCCGCAAAAAAAGGAAATATGTATGCTGCAACTGCAAAATGTGACCTTTACCGTCCCTGCTTCGGACACCAGTGAAGAAAAATTCTCGACAAAACAGACCATTATCAATGATGTGAGTTTTACGTTTGAGCAAGGAGGGTTTTATGCCGTTACCGGGCCTAATGGATCGGGGAAGACCACCCTTGCCAAATTGATCATGGGCATCAACCCGCTCACAAAAGGAAAGATTATTTTCAACGGAAAAGATATCGGCCGCCTTCCCATCAATGAACGCTCCGATGCCGGCATAGTTTATGGATTTCAACATCCGGCACGGTTCAAGGGGACCACTTTCCGGGATCTGTTGTCCATTGCCCTAGGATCGGATGATGAGGAAAAACTGGTGAATATCATTTCCAGGGTCGGGGTCTGTTCCATGGATTTTTTGGACAAACCCGTGGACAGCAAACTGTCCGGCGGTGAGATCAAAAAAATCGAACTGGCCACCGTGATTGCCAGAAATCCAAAAGTGGCCATTTATGATGAGCCGGACACCGGCATTGATCTGTGGACCATCGGTCCCATGGTGAATCTGCTCAAGCGCGAACAAGAAGAAAACAATACCACCACCATTGTGGTCAGTCACAACAAGGCATTTCTGGAGGCGGCCGACACCCTGCTTTTGATCAAAAAAGGCAAAATCGCTTATACCGGTGATCTGACAGGTGCCATGCCCATGCTGGAGGATTTAAGTGTCTGTACGTTTGATGAATTTTGCCAAGGAGAAGATGATGCTCAATGCTATCGATAAAAAAGTGTTAAAAGAAGTGGCGGATCTGAAAGGCATTCCCAAAGGGGCCTACAATATCCGGAAAAACGGAAAGCTGGAAGGCCGGGAGGTTTCCGCCAACATCAACATCGAGACCAATGAAAAAGGCGATGGCATTGTCATTGATATCCAGCCGGGCACAAAGGACGAATCGGTTCATATCCCGGTGATTCTGTCCCAGGCGGGCCTGCATGATGTGGTATATAATACCTTTATTGTCGGAGAGGGAGCTGATGTCACCATTGTGGCCGGATGCGGTATCCACTGCAGCGGCAATGAATCCGAAGGCCATTCCGGTATCCATGAATTTCATATCAAGGCCGGTGCCCGGGTCAAATATGTTGAAAAACACATAGCCATCGGCGAGGGCCGGGGCAAACGCATTTTAAATCCCACCACAAAAGTGTTTATGGAGGAAAACGCCCAGGCTCAGATGGAATTGACCCAGCTGGGGGGTGTGGATGAGGCCAGACGCGTGAACGAGGCAACGATCGGTGCCGGCAGTGTGCTGCTGATCACGGAACGGGTGATGACCGAAAAAGAACAGTCGGCAGAATCCAGAAACGATATCACCCTGGCCGGGACAGACAGCAGGACCAATATTGTTTCCCGTTCCGTGATCAAGGAGAATTCCTCCCAGGACTTTTACGTCAATCTGACGGCAGAGGCCAGGTGTTACGGCCATATTGAATGTGATGCCATCATCATGGACAACGGGATCAACCAGACGATTCCGGCCCTGAAAGCCCTGCATTCCGATGCGGAACTGACCCATGAAGCCTCCATCGGCAAAATTGCCAATGACCAGCTGATGAAGCTCATGACTCTCGGGCTTAATTATGACGCGGCCGTGGATCGTATTATACAGGGGTTTTTGGCCTGATTTTTTCGGCTGTGGCGGAGGAGAAGGAGAGGAATAAAAACAGGCCGCTCCCAAGGCAGGGAGGCGGCCTGTGCAATTCAGAAATTATTCTTTTTCAAACTCGTCTTTAGATGCGCCGCAGATGGGGCAGGTCCAGTCATCCGGCAGATCTTCAAATGCAGTGCCGGGTTTGATGCCGTTGTCCGGATCACCTTCCGCCGGGTCATACACATAGCCGCAGGGGCCGCAGACATATTTGTCCATACGTTCTTTCTCCTTTTGTATTACAGGGTTTATTGAAACATGGGCAGTGTCGCCCGTTAATACGCTTCGTCCATATCCAGGTCCTCTTCGGTCACCGGATCTTTGAACAGGTGATAGGCCCAGATCTGGTAACCGATCACAATGGGAATAAATACAATAACCACTCCCAGCATGATTTTCAAGGTCAACGGACTGGAGGACGCATTATATGCGGTCAGGTGCCAGTCCGGATGCAGGCTGGAGGGAAACAGGGCCGGAAACAGTCCGATGATGCCGAAAAACGTGCACAGCACAATGGTAAGAGCGGATGCGAACCAGGCCTTGAAATAGGTTTTGCTGGCCACAAAATAGCGGATGCTCAGCAATGCCGCCACATTCACCAGGGTGACGATGAACAGCACCGGATATTTAAAAAAGTTGTCCCACAGATTCGTGGCATAGTAGCTGGCCAGAAGAAACACCACCGCCACCGGCACCAGGGCCATCCAGGCTTTTTGGGAAATGGCGGCCATTCGCTCCTGAAGGTCTCCTGCGGATTTAACCGCCATCCAGTTGGCGCCGTGCACGATGAACAGCAGCACAAACAAAACGCCGCCTAAGAGTCCGTAAGGATTGAGCAGTTTCAGGGTGTTGCCGTGATAAAATCCCTGGCCGTCAAAGGGAATGCCCTGGAAGATGTTGGCGAACGCCACCCCGAACAGCAGGGCCGGCACAAAACTGCCGATGAAAATCAGAAAATCCCAGGTTTTTTTCCACCCCGGGGTATCTATTTTACTTCTGAAATGAATGGCCACCCCCCGGAAAATCAAAGCGAACAAAATCAGCATCAACGGCGTGTACAAGGTGGAAAACATGGTGGCATACACCAGGGGAAACGCGGCGAACGTCACCCCGCCGGCCGTGATGAGCCACACCTCGTTGCCGTCCCACAACGGTCCCATGGCATTGAGCATGATGCGCTTGTCCGTGTCGGTCTTTCCGGCAAACGGATAGAGGGTGCCGATGCCGAAATCAAACCCGTCGGTCATGAAAAACACTGCCCATAACAGGCCCCACAGAAAAAACCAGATCGCTTGCAGTTCCATGTGTGTTACTCCTTTTTCTGATTAATTGGCGGCTTCAGGGCCTTGCTTGACTGTTTTGGCCATCAGATAGAATCCCACCGCCCCTAAAAGCCCGTACACCAGAATGAATCCCGTCAGAGAGGTGAACACCTGGGTGGTGGATATGGGAGAAGCCGCATCCGCGGTGCGCATCAGTCCATACACGATCCAGGGCTGCCGGCCCACCTCGGAAACGATCCACCCCATTTCCATGGCAATGTAGGGCAGCGGAATGGCAAACAGCATGATTTTCAGGTATGTGGGATTTTCCGTCAGGTGGTTGCGCTTGAACCATCCGTAAAGGGTGAGCAGGATGAACAGGGTGCCCAGGCCCACCATGGTCCGGAAACCCACGAACGTGGGCAGGACCGGGGGCCGTTCGTCTCTGGGGATATCCCGCAGCCCGGTGACTTCAGCGTTGAAATCATGAAACCCCAGAAAACTCAGGATGCCGGGGATCGCACCGATTTCAATGAGGTTTTTTTCGTTTTTTTCATCCGGGATGGCGAACAGTACCAGGGGGGCCCGGGTCTGGGTTTCCCAGTGGGATTCCATGGCCGCCAGCTTGGCCGGCTGGGTTTTGGACACATTGACGCCGTGCATGTCGCCGGTGATGCCCACCACAATCGCCATGACCAGCCCCACCACCAGGCCGATGCGGAATGACCGTTCAAATACCGGCAGATGCTGTTTTCTCAGCAGGTGCCAGGCAGACACGCCCATGATGAAAAACGAGGCCAGCAGCAGGGATGCCGGTACCACATGGATGATTTCCAGCAACCCGTGCTTGTTGGTGATCAGAGCCATGAAACTGTCCAGTTCGGCCCGGCCGTCTTTGATCACATAGCCCACCGGGTGCTGCATGAACCCGTTGGCCATGAGGATCCATACGGCGGACAGGTTTCCGGCCAGAGCCACCAGCCACATCACCCCGGCATGGGCCTTGGCGGACAGTTTTTTCCATCCGAAAATCCAGATGCCGATAAAGGTGGATTCCAGAAAAAACGCCACTGATGCCTCGATGGCCAGCAAAGAGCCGAAAATATCCCCCACATAGGCGGAATACCGCGACCAGTTGGTGCCGAACTGGAATTCCAGGGTAATGCCCGTGACCACGCCCAGGGCAAAATTGATCAGAAACAGCTTGCCCCAGAATTTGGTCATGCGAAGATAGGTTTTGTCCCCGGTCCGGGCGTATCTGGTTTCCATGTATGCGATGAGAACCGAAAGCCCCAGGGTCAGGGGGACGAACAGGAAATGGAACATGGTGGCTGCGGCAAACTGCAGTCGGGATAAAAAGACCGGATCCATTGATTCCTCCAGATAAGTGGGTTATAGCCGAAACTCACGTTGGAAAAAGCAATTCATATGCCATCATAAACGATCAGTGATGACGATTTTACCATAATTGTCGAAAACGGTTCTACCATATCCAAAATGGCGCGGGTTTTCAAGGGGGATGCAAAGTAAACCTGTTTGGCAGAAGAACGCCGTGGCGTTTCGCCGGCATGCCGCCCCGCCCGGGGGTATCTTGCCGCCGGCCTGGAATCCACGGGGTGGCTCCGACAGTCCGTCAGCAAGATACCCCGCCCGGGGCTGTGCTGTGCAAAGGGGTCCCGGCAATTGTGTTCGATGGTGGCATGGCTGGATGTTGTGGCGCTGAGTGTCTCATTGGTCCGGTTTTGATACAGAATTGTTTCCTGGTTGGGCAGAATGTGCCGTTAAATCTGAATGGGATTTCAGAACTTGAGACAGCCGATGATATCATCTGGAAGGCTTACACCCGGGATGTCAGGAAACGGGCGCTTTAAGATTCAGGCATGTTCTGCAACTTTCCGGGCGGCCTGAAAAAACCTCCCGGAAAGTTGCGGATTCTGTCGGGAATCAGGCCTTTTTTGAGGTGGCCTTGGTTTCCCATTCCTCAATTCTGGTGGTGTCGTAGATCTCCTCCCATCCGGTGATCATGCCCTTGATGTGGCTGAACAGGGAATGGCCGGTGGTGGTCATATACAGGTGGATGATCAGGAAATTCACCAGCAGAAATGCGGCCAGGGTGTGGATGAACGCGACCGGGGCCAGGGTGATGTCCAGGCTGTTGTACAGGTAGTACAAAAGGCCGGTCACCATCTGCACGGGCAGCAGCATGGCTGAGATTCCCAGGTAGGCCAGGCGCTGCAACGGGTTGTGCTTGGCGCCCGGGGTTTTCTGCACCGGGTGGTCCTGGCCGTGAAAAATGCCCCAGGCATAGTACCGGGCTACGTCAAACAGTTTTCTGGTGGTGGGGATGTACTGTTTCCATTCCCCGGTGATGATCAGCCAGAAGGCGAAAAAGGCAAACGAGCCCAGCCAGAACAGGCCGATGAAGTTGTGCAGGTCAACGGCGGTGTCAAATCCCACCAGCGTATACAGTCCATGGACCTCAAAGCCGGTGATCATCAAAAGAATGATCATCAGGGCCTGGAACCAGTGCCAGAAGCGCTCGAACCGGGTGTACAGATAAACTTTGGTCAGTGTTCTGTCAGTCATGGGTTACTCCTCCCTGCCGTTACGGGTGAAAAACCGGCCCAGCCCGTGGAGCGTCACGCCGGCCAGGGCCCCGAAGACCGCGATCATGCCGATGGTGTCCACAATGGCGAACTTGTCCCGGCCCGGCATGTAGATGCCGGAGATGCCGGCCAGTCGAGAATTATCCCGGGTATGGCACTGGATACAGTCCAGGGAATCATCGGCCGGGGCCACCATATGTGTGATGGGAAAGGCATAGGTGGTTTCCACGTAATCAAATTCTCCGGAATAGGGCACATCCAGAGTCTGATTGCCCAGAGTGATGGCTTTGTTCATGTCAAAGGTGGTCCAGAACCCTTTGGGGCCGGAAAGCAGCGGTGCCACCAGCTGTTTGTTGACTTTGTCATAAGGTTGTTTGCCGGTGTGAATCTTGAACGGGTGGATCCGGGCATTGGGATCATCCGGCGACCCTAACGGATGGCTGACTTCCACAATCTTTTGGGGATCGATGTCATCTTTGATACCGATATTGTCAAAGGACCCGTTATACCAGTAGTATTCAGGCACTACGTTTTTGGCCCAGGTAAAAGTCCCTTTGATGGATTTGTACACCGGCTTGCCCAGGTCACCTTTTTCTTCATAAGGTCTGCCGTCCTTGAGCTTGCCGGCCGTGGTCCAGTCCCAGGACATCTTGGTGGGATTGACCCGGGCGAATTCCGGGATATGGCAGCTCTGGCAGGCCACCTTGTCGGTGTGGTCGTTCATTTTGGTGTGGGCCTTGTGGGGGGTGGCGCTGTGGCAGGATTCACAGGTGATCTTGGAGGCCATGTCGTCTTCGATCAGGCTTTTGCGTTCCGCTGCCGCCGGCCGGGT
>CALGAJ010000004.1 GCA_937951975.1 uncultured Desulfotignum sp. | reverse complement strand
GAGTTCTCCTGTGACAATGACCTGGCTGTTTTCATGGGAAACAGTGGACATCCGGATATCCCGGGAATGGATCTGGGAGCGGTCTTTGATAAGATCTGAAAGCATATCTGTTCCTTTGGGTTGACATTCCTGCCGGAAAAAAATATGAATTCTATCATAATTGATGGATACTGTTCCATAAAAAACAAAGGATAAATAATAAGGAGGGCTGTATGGCCTGCAAGATCGACAAAAAAAAGATAGAAGAGACCATTGCATTTCACGGGCATTCCTGCCCCGGCCTGGCCATCGGGATAAGGGCGGCGGAACTGGCGTTGAGCCGTCTGGACTTTACGCCGGGCGCCAACATGGTGTGCGTGACCGAAACCGATATGTGCGGGGTGGACGGCATCCAGTATCTGACCGGGTGTACGTTCGGCAAGGGCAATCTGATTCATAAGGATTACGGCAAAGCCGGGTTCACTTTTTTTGACCGGGACAATGCAAAAGGATTCCGGGCGTTGTTTCAGGATGATGCGATCCAGGCGTTTGAGCCCGCCAAAGACGAGGATGAAAAACAGGCCCGGACCCGGGCCATCATGGAGGCGGATCTGGCGGATCTGTTTTCCGTGTCACCTGTGGATGCCCCCCCGGTACGTCCGGCCCGTATTCTGGAGAGTCTCATCTGCCGGGAATGCGGTGAAAAAGTGATGGAATCCCGGATCCGGCGGTTTGCCGGCAAAGAGTTATGCATCCCCTGTTTTTCTCAGTATGAGCAGAAAATCTGACATTTAAGCGGATGTCACCCCATGGGGTGATTCACTGCCGCCGGGCAGTGAGAACAATACGGAAACCCGGGTGCTGCCGTCACAGGCCGGCCCGGGTTTTTTTTCACAAGCCGTCCGGCTGCCCGGACATCGGTCTGCGGCATCAGGAAGACGGCTGCACCGTTTCGAGGTCATGGAGATCTTGAAATTGTAGCGCTCTGAAAAGATTTTCATGCGGAGCAGGTCTGCGCCTTTGCCCCCGGCATTGAAATCAAAGGGTGTTTTGGAGGAATACTGCAAGGTTTCCTGGGTGGTGAAAAATCCTTCAAAAATGCGTTTCTGGGCTTCCGGGGTCAATCCGATGCCCTGGTCATGAACCACCAGTTCCACATGCCGCCCTTTTTCATGCACCTGCACCTGGATGCCGCATCCGTCGGGTGTGTTTTCCACGGCATTGCGGATCAGGCCGTCCACCACTTTCTGTAAGGGTTCCACCGGAATCCGGATATCGGGAACCGGTTCAAGCCGGGTGGTCAGGTTCACCTGCCGGTGGCTGAACAAGGGGCGAAGTGCCTGAACCCGGTCGTCCACAAACTGATGGAGCTGAACCAAGACCGCGGTTTGATCCGGGGTGGAATAAATTTTTTCCAGGGTCTGCCTGACTTTTTGACCCACCCCGCTTTCTCCGGTCTCTTCAGCAATGAGGGCCTCGATCATATCGGCACATTCATCAAATATCAGACCGAACACCGGGGTATGGTGAAAGGATTTTTTCTCCAGAATGTCATACACCTGGTCTTCAATATCGATGAGCCGTTTCAGATTCCGCTGCATCCGCTCCAGCAGCGGGTGCCAGGTGCCTTGGGGCAGGTCCGCCAGTTTTCGGGACAACACTTTTATGGAACTGAGCAGCACGGCCACCGGGGTTCTGAGCTCATGGGACAGATGACTGATCATTTTGTCTTTGGCCGCGTTCAGGCTTTTGAGTTCTTCATTGGCTTTTTTCAGTTCTTCCGACACCCGGGCGTTTTCAATGGACAGGGCCACGGTGGCGGCAATGGTGCTCAGGGTTTTGAGATCGGTCTGGTCAAAGGTGCCTTCTTTTTTGTTGTCCGCTGAAATAACCCCGATAATCCGGGTGTTGGAATGCAGCGGAACCACCATGACGTTCTTGACCCGGTATCCGATTTTTTTGTCCCGGTTTTCAAAGGTATCCTGGCTTTCTTCAGGAAGATAGTTCATGATCAATGGTTTGCCGCTTTTGACCACCTGACCCGACAGCAGCTCATCCACGGGAAACCGGGTTTTTCGGACCCGTTCCCTTGTGGTGGGGTCATCATGGGCCATGCCCAGGACATAGAATTCTTCGGCTTTTTCATCTAAAAGCATGACATTGGCGCCCAGGGTTCCCAGCAGTTCCTTGATCTCATTGCTGATATATTCCACGAGCCGGGGAAGCTCCGGGTACTGGGGCAACGCCTGGCTGATGCGGTTGATGGCCGCCTGGTTCCGGTCGATGCGTTTTTCCATGGTCACATCCCGGAACACCATGATCATCCCGGCCGGCTTGAGGTCTTCGTCCCGGTCGATTCCGATCCGGACCACCACATCCAGGACCTGTCCGGTTTTGGTGAGCCGGCGGGTGCTCAGTTTCAAGATATTTCTGCTGGGGGGCAGGGCCTGGATTTTTTTGACGAGTTCCGATTGCAGATGGGCCGGGATATATTGCCGGCCCAGGGTCCCTTTGAGTTCTTCCGGGGTCCAGCCGAATGTCTGGGTGAACGCCGGGTTCAGGTAGGTGATCACCCCCCGGGCATTGCGGATCAGCACCGGGTAGGGGATGAACTGAAGAAACCGGCGGTGGTACTCGGCGGCAATCCGGTCTTTTTCCCAGAGTGATTCCTGTTCCGCCAGCCGTTCTTCCAGGGCTTTGATTTTCTGCAGCAGCAGTTCCGGGGTGTTTGGGTCGGTCATAGCTCTCCTGAAAATTTATACAAACAATACCAGGCTGGCGGCCATCACTATCATGCCGGAGACAACCCCGTACATGGCAATGTGGTGCTCTCCGTATTTTTGTGCGGTGGGCAGCAGTTCATCTAAACAGATGAATACCATGATTCCGGCCACTGCGGCAAACATCAGACCGAACAAGGTGTCTGTAAAGTAACGCAATACCAGAAAATATCCGATCACGGCCCCTGCCGGTTCGGACAGACCGGATAAAAAAGACAGGCTGAACGCTTTTTTCCGGCTGCCGCTGGCGTAAAAAATCGGGACTGATACGGCAATGCCTTCCGGAATATTGTGGATGGCCACGGCCACCGCAATGCTTATGCCTAAGGCCGGGTCTGCCAGCGCCCCCACAAATGTGGCAATGCCTTCCGGAAAATTGTGAATGGCAATGGCCAGGGCTGAAAAAACGCCCATCCGATGCAGATTGTTTTTATCCGGCATCAGGTCATGGTCGGGAATTTCTCCCACATCCCGGACCTCATGGGGATTTTCAAAGCTCGGGACCAGAAAATCGATGCCTGCAATCAGAACAATCCCCCCGAAAAAGGCCAGAGTGGCCATCAGGTATCCTTGAAACGGCCCCAAAGCCGCCTCAAGGGATTCTCTGGCTTTGACAAAAATTTCCATGAAAGAGACATAGATCATGACCCCGGCGGAAAACCCTAGAGACGCGGTTAAAAACCGGGTGTTCGTGGTTTTGGTAAAAAAAGCCAGCGCACTGCCGATGCCTGTGGACAGGCCGGCCATCAGCGTAAGAGAAAAAGCGAAAAATACCGTACCGGCATCATGGACCATGCGCGGAAATCTCCTTGAAAAAGGGCGGACAGACCAGGCTGCCGCATTCGTTTCAGGTTTCACCGGTCGGTTGTAATAATTTTTTCAAGGCAATGTCAATACACATTCATGCTGGATGGGTTGAATCCCGGCATCCGGTTCTTTTTTTCCACGGTCCGGCCCAGGACAAAATCGTCCAGAAACTGCCGGACATTGCCGGTAACAAAGGAAATAAGGTGAATGTGTTGATCCAGAATCAGGCCGGCAGGGGTTTTGGATATGGCACCGCACACCAGGATGTTCACATGGTGCTTTTTCAGCGTATGAATCAGGTCCATGGGGGATTGCGGGTCAAAATTTGTATAATAGTGTCCGGAAATTTTTTTGTCTGTTATTTCCGCCACCAGCAGGGTGGTGGCCGCATCAAACACCGGAGAGATCCGGTTCCCCCACACGGTCACAGCCAGTTTCACAAAATGCCTCCACATACCGGGTTGGTGTGCTGTTCCAAGCCTGGCAAAAACCTATGCAAAGCATGTGCCGTGTTTTTTTCAACAGAAGAAGGAATCTGATGAACCCATCGATTTTTCCGGATTCCGGGAACCCTGTCATGATGGAGACCAGGTATTTTTTCAAAAAACAGGGTGAAACCGGAAACCAGGGGTCGCAAAAGCAGGACTGTTTTGCGTAAAAGGGTTGCAATTATAATTTGATCCCCAGTTTTTTGATCCGCCGGAACAGGGTGCTTTTGTGAATGCCTAAGTCTTTGGCGGCGGCATTCCGGTTGTAATTGTTTCTGGCAAGGGCCTCTGAGATCAGGTTGATCTGGGCCGCTTTCACCGGGTCATCCGCGGGTTCTTGGCAGGATACCTTTTTTTTGGGGGCCAGAAATCCCGGCAGATGGTCACAGGAGATGGTTCCTTCCCGGCACAGGACAAAAGCGTGTTCGATAATATTTTCCAGTTCCCGGATATTGCCGGGAAACGAATGGGACATGAGCGATGCCAGCACGGCATGGTCGATGCCCTGGATGAATTTTCCCTGGCGCAGGTTCAGTTTGGAGATAAACCGTTCCACCAGAAGCGGGATATCTTCCATGCGCTGCCGCAGCGGGGGCAGAAACAGTTTGACCACATTGACCCGGTAATACAGGTCCTGCCGGAACTGATCCGTTTCCATGAGTTCGGACAGATCCTGGTTGGTGGCGGCAATGATCCGGACATCGGTTTCTTCTTTTTCCACCCCGCCCAACGGGGTGTATTCATGTTCCTGGAGCACCCGGAGCAGGCTGACCTGAAATGCCGGACTGGTGTCCCCGATTTCATCGAGAAACACGGTGCCGCCCCGGGCCAGGGCGAATTTGCCGGGTTTGTCCTTGACCGCATGGGTGAACGCCCCTTTTTTGTATCCGAACAGTTCGGATTCCAGCAATGTGTCGGGCAGGGCCCCGCAGTTGATGGCCATAAAAGGCCGGTCCTTCCGGGGGCCCATGTTGTGAATGGCCCGGGCCATCAGTTCTTTGCCCGTTCCGGTTTCCCCTTCAATGAGCACGGTGGCGTCGGACTGGGATATCTGGGGCAGGATCGTGAAGATTTCTTTCATGGCCCGGCTGTTGCTGACAATGTCTTCCACATGAAAACTGGCGGACAGCTGCCTGCGCAGCTCTTCCACCAGGGAATGATCCCTGAAGATCTCCACCCCGCCCAGAACGTTTCCGTGTTTGTCGATGAGCAGGGACGTGGACACGGAAATGGGAATTTTCTTCCGGTTGGAATCAATGATATACGCGGAAGTGGACACATAGGGCTTGCCTTCTTCCATGGTTTTTTTCAAGGCGCATTCCGCCTCGCACATATTGGACCGGAACA
>CALGAJ010000003.1 GCA_937951975.1 uncultured Desulfotignum sp. | reverse complement strand
CTGGTGGTGGACTATGACGGCCGCAGCGTGACCTATGACCTGCTGGATCTGGACGAACTCACCCTGGCCTATGCCGTTTCCGTGCACAAGTCCCAGGGCTCGGAATACGGGGCCGTGATCATCGCTTTGACCATGGCCCATTTTCCCCTGCTCCAGCGCAACCTGCTGTACACGGCCCTCACCCGGGGCAAACACCTGGTGATCATCGTAGGGTCTTCCAAAGCCATGCACACCGCGTTTGAAAACAACCGCACCCGCCTGCGCCGGTCCGGGCTCAAGGACCGGCTGACCGTATAATCAAAAAGAAGTAACCAACTCAACAGTCCGCATCCCGACCTGGAAAACAACTCCAGATCACACAGCAGATCCATGAACGGCAGCCGGCTGAAATCAACGCCGGGCAGGCAGAACCGTTTCACATTATTTCGGTCGGGAAACCCCATGGCCGCATTCTGTCCAATTCAACGGATTTTCGCAAGAAAAAGTTTTTGCGTCCAGGCTGGCAGATGCTTTATTTTTTTATCCGGAGTGGTCTTTAGGCAACCAGATAGAGAAACACATTGACCGAACCCACAAGGGTCATTATAATGGTCATAATAAATTTTTACTCTTTTTCCAAGGATACGCGATGCAGATCGATACTTATATTCCGGTTACCCAGGCAAAAACAAAACTTCTGGACATGATCCGGATGCTCGATACCGAGGGCCGCACCGTTGCCATCACCCGGAACGGGGTTCCAAAAGCGGTGCTGATGTCCATGGACCAATATGAAGCCATGCAGGAAACCATGACGGTTTTAGGGGATAGGGACATGATGGATCAGATTCGCCGCTCCCTGGATGATATCCGTTCGGATAAACCGCTCCTGGATCTCGAAGACCTGTCGTGACATTTCAGGTCAAATTGACGGCAACAGCGGCTGAGATGTTCGGCCGCCTCCACCCGGACACCCGGAAAAATATCAAATCCGGACTCAAAGGGCTGGCTGAAAATCCATATATCGGCAAGCCGCTTCATAACGAACTGGTGCCGTTCAGATCCCTGAAGCTGAAACGGTTCCGGATCATCTACCGGATCTATGATGATACTGCCACAGTGGTGGTGGTTGCCATAGGGCACCGCAAGGACATTTATGAAGTCATTCTTCAGATACTGGGATAGGGTAAAAGACCCTTGTCGTCGTTCATGAGCGCCCAGATCCAGGTCACAGCTTTTTATCCACCCCTTCCATTTCACAATTGTCCGGATTTTCAAAGCATCTTTCCGCTTCGCTGTGCAATACCGACCGGGCATCGGCATTTTTGACCACCAGCCAGTATCCTAACCCCATGGCCAACACCAGGGCTGCCGTGGCAAGAATATAATCCGGCGTAATCACCTTGAAATCCAGGATGATGACTTTTCGGGCAATGGCCATCAGTGCCGTGGCCATGACAATTTTGACATGGATCACATCATCTCTGAGGTACACGGTGATGTTGATGAAGATCTCAATGGCGATCAGCACTGCCATGAACGCGCCGAATGTGGCCAGAATGTCGCTGATGCTCATGAGCATGACCGGGGGGGTGCGAAGTTTCTGGTAGATCTCCCAGGCCACGTCCACCACGCCCCAGAGAATGACCAGGGTCATCAGGACCGCCAGGCAGCGGACACTGAACCGGATGATGACCCGCAGTTTCTGAATCAACGGTTCTTTGGGATTGTCCAGATCGTCCATGGGCGGCCCTTTCTTGTTTTGGGTTCAGGTGATACCTGATGAAACAAATTCTATGGCAAAACTTTTGGTGATGCAATAAAAAAAAGCGGAAACCGGTTACCGGATCAAGCCGAACGTGACAGTCCCCGGATAAAATCCCGGACAGCATCCACACCGGACCGTTCCATCACCCGGATGGTTTCAGAGCCGATCACCGCGATATCGGCCTGTCCCTCCAGGAAAAGCATATCCGCCCGATCTTTGATGCCGAATCCCACGGCCAGGGGAATGGACGTGGCCCTGCGGCATCGGGCCAGGTAGGCCGTCAGGTCGTCGGAAAGCTGCGTGTCCGCGCCGGTCACCCCTTTCCGGGCCAGGCAGTAGATGAAACCGGAAGAGGCTGCCGCAATTTTTGCCATGCGCGCCTCACCGGTCAGGGGTGAAAACATCTGGATGGGAGACAAATGGTTTTCCTGCATGGCCTTTAGGTATTCTTCGCCCTCTTCCATGGGCAGGTCCGGGACGATGGCACCGGTCAGACCGATGTCGGCAGTCTTTTTTGCAAACGCGGCCATGCCGAATCTGTAAGGGATGTTGGCATAGGTCATGAACAGAAACGGAATGGGATATCTTGCGGCCATGTCTTTGGCAAAGGCCAGGCATTTTGCCACGGTGGCTCCCTGATCCAGGGCTTTCTGGTTGGCCCTGAGGATCACGGGTCCGTCAGCCATGGGTTCGGAAAACGGAATCTGCAGTTCCATCAGGTCCACGCCGGCCGCCACCATGTGCTGCACCATGGCATGACAGTCGTCAAAACTGGGGTATCCCATGACAATGTGAGTCATGAGCAGGAGGTTTTTTTTCTTCTGTTTTTCCCGGATATAGGATTCAAGCATGGTATTGAGCCGCCTTTTTCTGGATAAATGATTGCCATTCAGGATCGTTCAGGGCATCGGCCACCGTGAAAATATCCTTGTCGCCCCTGCCGGACTGGTTGATGATGATGATCTGATCCTTGGTCATGGCCGGCGCTTCCCGGAACGCCCCGGCAAAAGCATGGGCCGATTCCAGGGCCGGGATAATGCCTTCGGATCTCATGGTCAGCTTCAGGGCATCCACCACTTCCGCGTCTGTGGCGCTTTCAAACCGGGCGGTTCCAGTATCATTCATGTGGGCCAGGATGGGAGATACCCCCACATAATCCAGGCCGGCGGAAATGGAATGGGTTTCTTTCATCTGCCCGTCATCATCCTGGAGAAAATAGGTTTTGTATCCCTGGGCAATGCCGGTACCGGCATCGGTGGAAGACAGGCGGGCCGCATGAAATTTCGTGTCAATGCCTTTGCCGCCGGCCTCTACGCCCACCAGTTCCACGGGATCATCCAGAAAACCGGAAAACAGGCCCATGGCATTGGATCCGCCGCCCACGCAGGCATACACCCGGTCCGGCAGCCGGCTTTCCAGGTCCAGAATCTGCTTTCTGGCCTCAATGCCGATAATGGACTGAAACCATGCTACCATTTCCGGAAACGGGTGGGGGCCGCAGGCGGTTCCCAGCACATAATGGGTGGTATCCATATTTGTCACCCAGTCCCGGAACGCCTGATTGATGGCATCCTTGAGGATTTTGGTGCCGTGGGTCACCGGCACCACGGTGGCGCCTAACTGCTCCATCCAGAACACATTGGGCCGCTGGCGCATCACATCTTTTTCCCCCATGTAAATGGTGCAGTCAAACCCGAATTTGGCCGCCATGGTGGCGCAGGCCACTCCGTGCTGGCCGGCCCCGGTTTCCGCGATCACCCTTGTTTTGCCCATTTTTTTCACCAGAAGACCCTGGCCCATGACATTGTTGGCTTTGTGGGCTCCGGTGTGATTCAGGTCTTCGCGTTTGATATAAATTCTGGCCCCTTTGAAATGCCGGGTAAGATTTCCGGCAAACGTCAACGGCGTGGGACGGCCGGAATATTGGGCCATCAGGGTTTCATACTGGTTCCGGAACATGGGATCATTTTTAGCGGATTCAAAGGCCGAGGCCAGTTCCTCAAACGTGGGTATCAGGATTTCAGGCAGAAACGCGCCGCCGAAACCGCCGTAATAACCGCGGTGTTTCATGATTTAAAGTCCTTGATGCAACAGGTTGATAAAAATTGGGT
>CALGAJ010000002.1 GCA_937951975.1 uncultured Desulfotignum sp. | reverse complement strand
GGTCTGGCCGGAAAGATCGGCTTCATGCTCCACATTGATGATACCGGGCTTTCCCATGTAGGATTCCGCCGTGATCCGGGAAGGTCGGCCAAAGGCCAGATCTCCCACCTGGTAGACCGCCAGCGCATTGACCTGTCCTGTTACCGATCCGGTGAGATCGATGAGAATGGAGTGATCATCGTATTTTTCCTGGACTTTTTCCTCATACAGGTTGTGGCGGAACCTGAAGGCATTCAAGGCCTGGGCCACGTGTTCTGCGGGCACGGCTTTTGCCTGATCCCGGCCGGCCCAAAAGGCGGCTTCCTTGAGCAGATCCAGAATCCGCCCGAACCGCAGGGACAATTTGTATTTACTTTCCGCCATCCGGCTGCCGTGCTCTACAACGGCGGTCACACCGCAGGAAGTAAAATCCGGCAGACTTTCAATCTCGCAGGCCCGGGCGATGAACCGGGCATAATTAAGCAGGGTCTCACTGCTGACATCCACTTCATAATCAAAATCCGCCCGGACCTTGAAAATCTTGTTAAATTTGGGATCCGCGTTCTGGAGAGCCCTGAAAATATCGTATCCGCCCACCAGCACCACTTTGACATCCAGGTCAATGGGGTCAGGCCGCAAAGATGCCATGGCGGGCCCGGACTGATCCGGTGGGTCCTGAATATACAACTTTTTGTTCTGCAGCGTGGTTTTCAGGGTCTCCCAGACCTCAGGATGGCGCAACACCGCATCGATTTCCAGGACCAGAAACCCCTTGTTCGCCCTCAGCAGCGAACCGGCCTGCACCATGGTGAAATCAGTGGACGCCATCCCCTGCACCGTCATTTTTTCAATTTTTCCAAACAGATTCTGAAATGTGGGCGCCGGCTCAAAAATCACCGGGGCCCCGTGTTCCCCCCGCCGATCCACCAAAACATTGACCTGGTACCGCTTATCCAGAAACGCCAGCATTTCACCGGTTTCTGTCCCCTGCTCCGTGTCCGGATCCAGAGAGCTGAGCAACAGCGGCAGATGGTCTGTCAGGTCTTTTTTGGCCTCCTCCAGAAATTTGCGGGCCTGGGGCCGGTCCTCGAAATCGGTAAACAACAGATCCATCTCCCGGGAAAACAAGGCACCGGCGGTTTCAACCAGCAGGTCCTGATATGTCTGCTGTATTTTTTTTGCCTGCTGCTGAATCTGCGCAACCGCATCTTTCATCTGCCGCTGTATCCCGGCCAGATCTTTTTCAATGGTCTTACGGCGTTCCGGTTCCAGGGCAGAAAACGCTTCCGGAGAAACCGGTTCACCGTCCTGCACCGGGACCGCCTGGTACCCTTCATCCGTGCGGACAATTTCAATGTCTTTTTTTTCGGCAGCCGCCTGCACCTTTGACATGATGCGGTCCTGGGTCTCTGCCATCTTTTTTTTCACCCGGGCCTGTTTCTCTAAAAAGGTTTTTTGTTCAAATGCCAGCGGCAGATTGGTCTTCAGGACCTCGATAAATCGGGTCATTTTATTTGAAAAAAAAACCGCCGATCCAGTGGGAAGCGTCATGATCCTGGGTTGATACGGGTTTTCAAAATTGTTGACCAGACACAAATCTTCCGGAGTTTCCCGTTTTTTGGCGTGGGTGGTCAAAATTTCCCGGGTGATGGTGGTTCTGCCGGTGCCCTCCAAACCGGTGATGAAAATATGATACCCCGGTCCTTTCATGTTCAGCCCGAAATGGATCGCTTCCACGGCCCGCCGCTGACCGATGACACTGTCCAGGGGCGATAGATCCGCTGTGGTGGTGAAATCAAAAGGGTCATTGTGACATTGTCTGGCCAGATCCGCTGGGTCGACGCGATATGCTTTCATCAAAACATTGTTTTCCTTTTTTGGGCGGTCATTTCCCGATCTTTACGGGCATGTCGGTGATTATTTTTATATCTTGGCAAAAAATGTTTCCGGCTCTTTTCGAACCCCGCAGGTCTGATTCAGTTTGGCGGCAATCTCCTTGAACGGACCTTCCTTCATGATTCGTGCGGACTCGGGGCAGGCCTTGATACAGGCGCAGCAATGAATACAGATATCATCAAGCGTGCAGAACCCGTCCTCTTCATCGATCGCATCCACCGGACACACCGCCACACAGGTGCCGCAGGCGGTGCAGTCGTCTGTCACATCAATGAAAGGCACGCCTTTGGCAACCGTGGGTTTTTTATAGGGAACGTTTCCCGGCACCACAAACTCAGCCGCTGCTTTGTCCGGATCAGTTGTTTCCAGCAAACGGCCGATCTTCCGGCCGAATTCAGCCGCACATGCCAGATCGGTTTCATCCGGCCTGCCCGGGGCAATGGGGGCCGGGGGCGTGGAAAACGAATGTTCGCCGATGAACGCACCGGCAGCCACAGGAACACTTCCGCACTGGATACAGATATCTTTTAATTCCAGCAGCGCATCGTCATATTCCCGGTTCCCGTAAACCACCACCGGCACGGCGGGGATCCTTGATGCCGCCACCTGTTTGAAACAGTCGGCCGCCACCTTCGGCACTCTGCCGCTGTAAACCGGTGCCCCGAAAATGATCAGGGATGCGTCCAGCTTTTGCGGGATCTTTTCTCTGGCTTCAGGCAAGGTGATGTCATAACTGTCCACGGCATAGCCTGTACCCTTGGCGATGGCATCCAGCACGGTTTTGGTGGTGGCGGTGGGGCTGAAATATACCAGCGTGATCTTTTTATCGGTCATTGTTTTTATTTCTCCTGTTTGTGTAAAAAGGCATTTGAAAAATCATCCGAATTGTTGTATGACCTGCGTCATGAAGATCAAAGAAAAATGCCCGGCCTGCGGCGGAAATCTTTACATCCGGCGAACCTGAACCAAAATTTATTTCAGCTGCAGGTCGTGCAGCAGAAACTTTCCTGAAAACCGGTACAAAGAGCTGATGGATGAATATCTTGAAGAACAGCTGGCCAATGTACCGATCAACCGGATCTGATTTTCTCCCGGGTTACACCGTCAAATTCTGCGACCGGTTCTTCTTTGTAGGAAACCGGTCGATCTGTTTTTCCTCGCACTTTGTCCAGTGTATCACTTTCATGTCGACAACTCCGCTTTAAATTTTCACAGAGTTTCACCTTGCCACATTGCCGTAAAAAATACCAGCCCAATGTCAACGGTCGGCTGCTTCGACCGCCGCGCTCCAGCCATGGGTTTTGGCCAGTTTTTCAAACATCTGGACAATCCCTGCGGTCAGGCGGAACACCATGTCACTGCCTCCGTTGTCGGATGTGCTCTTGTCATAAAACAGGTGCAGGTCTGACTCCAGGCCGTCATCCGGTTTCCAGTAACAGATCATCACGGGCACCAGGGGCAAAGGATACAGCACCATGGAAATATCGGACTGATACTGTTCTTCGATCTCTTTTCCGTTGAAAATAAAGCCCAGGTCCTCGAACAGATCCGGATAGGTATCTGCAATCTTTTTCAAGGGTTCTTCCGTGCGTTTCATATATAAACCATTCAGCTCCCGGGCACCGGCCAGTTCTCTGAACGGGACCCATTCGCCGGTGACGGGGGTTCCTTTGCTTTCCAGCACATAGGTCAGCACCGGACCGGTGATCCAGGGGTTGATATGCAGATCCGATTTGAACCGCCCTTCCCGGTTCACGGAAAACGGTTTGCCGAATATCCGGAGCGTCAGCCACTTTCCGTCAAACCAGCCGCCGGTCCGGCCGGCCGCCTCCTCCAGGTCGATCTCTTTGACCCGTTCCTGCATGGCGGCCAGTTCCCGTTCATAGTCCGATTCCCCGGGCTTGGCGCCTTTTCTGGGTGTGTGACCGTATTTGGCAATCACCTCGGGCTCCAGGTGGGTACAGTCGGACAGATCTCTTTGCCCTAAAAACACTTTTGACGCAAACGCCAGACAGGTGGCTTCATTGCAGTCTCTGCAGTTGGATTTATCCAGGAGCTTGAACACTTCCATGGCATTGGCAAACATGTATCGACACCTCCGTTGGAACAGGTTCACAATTATTTTTCATGTTGTCTGTGATGAACAAGGCCGCCTTTACAAACACATGACATGGCCTTATACTGATCACATACTAATGCCCGAATAAAAAATTTCAAGCCACAGGAGTTTTCCCATTGAAACAGATTCTGGTGCTGGCCACCACCAACAAAGGCAAAACCCGTGAGATCCAGTCCCTTTTAAAAGATTTCCCTTTGGATATCAAAAACCTGACCGATTTCGGCCCCATTCCGCCGGTGATAGAGGATGGTGCCACCTTTGACGACAATGCCTACAAAAAAGCCGCGTTCACGGCCAGAATCCTGGGATATCCGGCCATGGCCGACGATTCCGGCCTGTGTGTGGAAGCCCTGGACGGGGCCCCGGGGGTGCGATCCGCCCGGTATGCCGGAGACGATGCCACCGATGCCGACAATGTGGCCAGACTGCTCAAAGACCTGGCACCCCATGACAACCGGAAAGCCGCCTTTGAATGCGTGATCTCCATTGCCGTTCCCACCGGAGCGGCCCTGACCTATGAAGGCCGGTGCGAAGGGATCATCACAAGGGAGCCGGCCGGTGACAACGGATTTGGATATGATCCCCTGTTTTATTTCCCGGAGTTCGGCAAAACTTTTGCCCAGGTGCCCATGGAACAAAAAGCACAGGTGAGCCACCGGGGCATCGCTTTAAAACAAATGGTACAAGAGATGGACAAGATCCTGGAATGGATCGACATCAACATGCCCCGGTTTGAACGGGTGCCCTGCAAGAATTAAGGAAGATACCGCCATGACCTCTTTTGATGACTTTAATGCTCTGGTCAAAGCAAACCGTTCCTGCCGCCGGTTTGACAACACGTTCAAAATCAGCCAAACGGATCTGACCGATCTGGTGGAACCGGCCCGGCACTGTGCGTCCGCCGCCAACCACCAGCCTTTGAAATACATTCTGTCTGCCAGTGAGCCAACCAATCAGGCCATTTTTGACTGCCTGGGATGGGCCGCCTATTTGAAAGACTGGCCCGGACCGGAACCTTCCGAGCGGCCCGCCGCCTATATCGTGATCGCAGGAGATCACACCATCTCGGACAAATTCTGGTGCGACCACGGGATCGCAGCCCAGACAATTCTCTTGGGGGCCCGGGCCAGAGGCCTGGCCGGATGCATGTTCGGGGCCATCAACATCAGGAAGCTCAAATCGGTTCTGGATATCCCGGATCATCTGGAGATCAAGCTGGTGGTGGCCCTGGGGAAACCCGTGGAAAAGGCGGTCATCGATGAAGTGGGACCGGACGGCAGCATCAAGTATTTCCGGGATGAAAATCAGGTCCATCATGTACCCAAACGGTCCCTGAATGATCTGATCTTCAAAACGTTCTTTTGAACCCGTTTCCAACAGCACCGGCTTTGAGGCAATGAAATGAAAGTCCTGTTCGTCAACCCGGTATGCCTGGATCCCCGTGTCACGGATGCGGATGCCACGGTGGTGCCGGTGGGCCTGTACTATCTGGCGGCCCAGTTGCTGGACGCTGGATTTAAAGCGGCCATTCTCAACCTGGCCCAGACCGGTGTAAAAGATCCGGAGGCGGTGTTTGCTGCGGCGGTTGAATCCCAAAAACCGGATTTCATCGGGTTTTCCGTGACCAGCCCCTCCCGGTTCTCCGCCATGTCCCTGGCCCGGACCGCCCGGCAGATCCGGCCCCGGACCGTGATCGTGTTCGGCGGACCGGCCCCCACATTCATGGCGGATTATTTTTTTTCCGCCTGTCCGGAACTGGATTTTATTGTCAAAGGCGAAGGGGAACAGACCTGCCTGGCCCTGGTTCAAGCCCTGGCCGGACCGTCCGGTAAAGCGGAACCAAAAAAAATTCCGGATGTCAACCGGATCCCGGGACTGGTATTCCGGGACGGGAACAGGATCACTGATACCGGACCGGCACGGCTGATCCAGGATCTGGACCGGCTGGCGCACCCGTCCCGGTACTTTGCGTTTCAGCACCTGGCCCTGTCAAGAGGGTGTCCCGGGGCCTGCACCTTTTGCGGATCACCATTGTTCTGGGGCACACGAAACGTCCGGTTTCACTCCCCGGAATGGTTCTTTGAAGAGATCCGGACCCTGGCCGGCAAGGGCATTTCCCATTTCTACATCAGTGACGACACCTTTACCCTGGACCGGGACCGGGTCCTGGATCTGTGTGAGAAACTGATCCATGCCGGCCTGAACATCACCTGGCACGCCATCTCCCGGGTGGACCGCGTGGACCCGCAGTTGCTGGCCATGATGCGGAAGGCCGGATGTATCCAGATCAGCTACGGGGTGGAATCCGGGTCGGATACCATCAAGAAACGGCTGGGAAAACCGGTCCCCAATGCCGTGGCGGTCCAGGCCTTTCAGCAGACCGCCGCCTTTGGCATGATTCCCCGGGCCTATTTCATCTACGGGTCTCCCGGAGAAACAAAAGACACCATCCGGGAGAGCATTGATCTGCTGATGCAGCTTCAGCCTTTAGGCGCGGTATTCTATATCCTGGTGACCTTTCCGGGTACCCGGCTGTATGAACAGGCGAAAAAAACCGGCCGGGTCACCCATGAAATCTGGCATAAAAAAATCGAGGATCTGCCCTGGTTTGAAGTGGATGACCACCTGGATTTTGATCAGGTCAAACAGTTCGGGGATGCGTTGAGATCTGCATTTTATAACCATCTGCCTGAGTTTGCCGAAAATATCGAACTGGTAGCTGATCCGTCCATGTCTCCATTTCACGCGGATTTTCTCTCCCGGCTGGGCATGACTTTCTCCCATGGCGGTTACAGCACCGATGACCGTATCCCAAATCCGGACAGCACCGCAGAAAATCTATTTAAAAGGGCGTTATCCTATCACCCGGATCTCCGGGCTTTTCTGGGACTGGGCATGCTTTTTCTCAAACACAAACAAATGGATCCGGCCCTGCAGATTCTTGACCGGGGCCTGACTCATTTTCCCGGAAGCAAAGACCTTGGCATGTGCAAAGGCATCTGTCTGATGAACCAGCACCGGTTTGCCGATGCCATGACCTGTCTGTCCGCTTTTGAAAAACATCCGGATGTCCGGCATTATCTGGCCATCTGTCAAAAAAAAATGGAAACCGATCATGAATAAAAAAACTGTCCCCCCCCCCACAGACCATCATTTGACCAACCGGCAGAATCGGGAACTCAAACTCAGGGACCAGCGCAGCCGGATTCTGAAAATGGATTCAGAATCTGCTCTGGATGCGGTCCTGGATGCTTCATCCCCGGCCACCCTGATCCAGTCTTTCCCGGATCAGGACCTGTATTTTCTCATGCACCGGATCGGACCCTCGGATTTTATCCCGGTGCTGTCTTTAGCCGCTTCCGAACAGTGGGAGTATATCCTGGATGTGGAAGTATGGGATGGAGACCGGCTGGACACACGGATCATGACAAAGGCATTTGATCTGCTTTTCAAGGCGGACCCGGAACGGTTCCTGCGCTGGATTATCATGGAGAAACCCGATTATTTCGAATTCTACCTGTCCCGGCACATGGAGATTTTGATCCGGGAACATGATGAGGTTACACCGGATGATTATGACGATTACGTGACAATGGACGACAAGTTCTATTTCCGGTTCCCTGAAACAAAACAGGATGAAGATCCGGATGCGGACGAGGAGGAACCTTTGTCTGAAGAGATCCGGGCTTCGGAACTCATCGATGCCATGGTCCGGAAACTGGCGGAAATGGATCTGTCGGTTTTTCATGGCTTGATGCTGGAAACCATGAATGTGCTGCCTGCAGAAACCGAAGAGGAGCAGTTCCGTCTCAAAACCGTCCGACTGGCGGAAAAAGGGTTTCTGCCGTTTCATGAGGCCATCGGCATTTACCAGCCCACGCCCCTCACCGCGCTGCGTAAACGTCCGAAAAATTTCATTCTTTCTTCTGAACTTTTTGACCCGGATCTGCCCCTGCCTCCCCAGAGCTTTACCCAGTTCCTGGCCGGAGATGACCTGTTTGTCAAAGCGTTGGCCCTGGTACCGGCCGATTTCATGCTCACCCTGGAATCGGAACTGGCTGCTTTGGTCAACAAGGTCATCTCAGCCGACCGCCTCAAGATCCGGGATACAAAAAACCTGGGAAAAATCATCCAAAAAACCACTGCGTTTCTAAGTCTGGGACTGGAATCCATTCTTGAGGAAAATATCAGCCTGGAAAACGCAGCAGACCTGATTCAAACCTATTACCTGGAAGACCTTTTCCGGACCGGATCCCGGGCCGGGATCCAGCTGAAAGCCGCAGTGCACAACTGGTACAAACACAGTTTTGTCCTTCGGCAGAACCTGCCTTTGAGCTTTCTGGGGGAAACTTTTTTAGGCGTGATGGGCGGCCTGCTGCTGGACCGGCCCCTGTATTTTGACAATTACCGGACCGGTGAACTGTACCGTCATTTTGCTTCGCTGTCCGATATCCGGGTCACCCGGCAGGCGGTGGACCGGATCATGGGCATCGACAGTCTTCTGGCCCGACTGAACCCGGACATTGCCTCATTTAAAAAAGGGGTTCTCACATACAAAAGCCTGATTCTCACCCTGTGGGTCAAAGACCGATTAGGGCTGGCACCGGACCTGTCCCCCATAGATACGGCGGCATTCAAACCGTTTTTCACCGCTCTGTTTGCCGAGGATCTCGATCCGGGCCTGGCGGTTGACGCCCAGAGCCCGGAACACATCCCGGACATCCGGGCCGATGATCTGGCGCTGTGGGCATCCGAAACCATCGGCATGGACCTGCCCACCCTCGTACAAGACCTGCTCAGAGACCTGTTGACGGAAATCCGGGAGGAATACGCCACGGTTCATCCGGACCGCATCGATCCGCGGTTCATGCCCCATTTTCTGCTGAAACGCGGTTAGCTCACAGCCCAGACAACGTGCCCCTGTCAGTTTCCATTGTCTGCGGTATCAACGGCTGACACCAGTTCACCGATGAAAGAACCCACCACCACGCGGCTTTGGACCCGGACCGGAATGCGGCGGTCGTCCGCCGTCAGCCACAGATCAATGCGGGCATTATCACTTTTTTTGAATACACCGCCCACATGACTGATATCCGGCGCCACGCGAAAGGTATCAAAACGGCGGCCATCCTGGAGTGTGATGGTTTCCCTCCCATGGACCCGAAGCCTTCCAGTCACATTTTTCTTCCCGTCCGTGATCGGCCGCAGAATTTCCTGACCCTGCGCCAGATGGGCCATGCGGATGAAATACAGGGCGGACAAAGGGTCGAAACTTCCTGGTTCCACAGGGATCGGTTCTCTTTTTGAACCGAAATTGGCATAGGTAACCAGATTATTGTTCCAGTCGAACCGGATTTTCACATCTCTGACATGTCTCCCCTCCTGCTGCTTTTTACGGTAATAAAGCGACCGCGTCATTGTCAGATCACTGAAAGCGTCAATCCGGTTCCGGACCTTGTAAAAAAGATCGACAAACCGGTTGGAATCAACGGACATGGTGAAATGAAGTGCTTCTTCACCATTTATCGTGGTTTGGGGCAAAACGCTGAGAACTGCGGAACCGGCCGGTACATTCTCCCATCTCAGGACATATTCCAGTCTCTCTCCCGGCCCGAAAGCCAGACCGTCCGTTTCAGCCCACACCGTGGCAGCCGACATCAGAACCATCCAGAAAATCGTGTGGACGGTTTTTGTAATTTTTTCCATGATTTCATACCTGTAATAAAAATTAGATATTTTGTTCAAACCTTTTTTCTTTTAAAAAAACCGGTTTGATCTTCAACCGGAGACCTCTGTTTTGTCAATCATAATATTATAGCGCCTCACCACCCTCTAAATTTTACTTGCAATAAATCATCATTGTGATAGTATAAATCTCTTTATGGCACACTCCGGTCGGTGCCTGAAGTATTGCGGTCGATTCCTTTTCTTAATTTACCCCAATCCTTTCCAATTTATTTAATTTCAGCCTGGATCGGTTCTGCGCTGTGCAGGCGGGCGATTAAGAGGAGAACTACCTATGTCATTCCAACATCTGGGGCTTTGCGCCCCTTTGCTCCGTGCCATCGAGGCACAGGGCCACACCACCCCCACCCCCATTCAGGAAAAAGCCATCCCCAGGGTACTGCAAGGATCTGATATTCTTGCCGGTGCCAAAACCGGGACCGGGAAAACCGCTGCCTTTGCTTTGCCCATTCTTCAGCACCTGGACCAGGATAAAACAAACACCCGGCGGCCCAGGGCATTGATTCTGACCCCCACCCGGGAACTGGCCGCCCAGGTGGAAAACGATTTCAAAGCCTATGGCCGGTTTCTGTCCCTTCGCACGACTGTGATTTTCGGCGGGGTCAACATCAATCCCCAGATCCGGCAGTTTCAGAAAGGGGTGGATATCCTGGTGGCCACACCGGGACGTCTGCTGGATCATGTGGGCAGAAAAACCCTGGATCTTTCCCAGGTCTCCTGCCTGGTTCTGGATGAGGCGGACCGCATGCTGGACATGGGATTTATCCATGACATCCGCAAAGTGATCAAATGTCTGACGGCCAAACGCCAGAGTATGCTGTTTTCCGCCACATACTCCCGGGAAATCCGGGAACTGGCCAACGGACTGCTGAAAAATCCGGTTCACATCGAAGTGTCCCCCGGCAACACCGCCCCCCAGGCCATTGACCAGGAGGTGTACCAGGTCTCCCAGGACGGCAAACGGGATCTTTTGTCCGGTTTGATCCGGGACGGCAGCTGGCAACAGACCCTGGTATTCACCCGCACCAAGCACCGGGCCAACAAGCTGACCAAACAACTGCTCAGCGACGGCATCACCGCAGCGGCCATCCACGGCAACAAAAGCCAGGCCGCCCGGACCAAGGCTCTGGCGGATTTCAAAAACGGGACGGTCCAGACCCTGGGGGCCACGGATATTGCGGCCAGAGGCCTGGATATCAAGCATCTGCCCCATGTGGTCAATTTTGATCTGCCCCATGTGGCCGAAGACTATATCCACCGCATCGGCCGCACCGGCCGGGCCGGTGAACGGGGCGAAGCCCTGTCTCTGGTCAGCGGTGACGAACAGGGACTTCTGGCCAATATCCAGCGCCTGCTCAAAAAACAGCTGCCGGTCAGACAGACGCCGGTTGCCAAGTCCCGGAAACCATCCGCGCCCACAGTTCAGGGCAGACCGGTTTCAGAAGCGGCAACGCCCGGACAAGCCCCTCAGAAACACCGGGTCAAATCCGCACCCGCCAAACCGGCTGTGAACCGCCGCCCCAAAAACACCGGCTGGCTGCCGGCCGGGCTCAAACCCGAAAAACAGGCAGCCGCCTGGTCAGCGGTATAACGCTCCCACAGGAGGACCTCCCATGATCGGTGCCATTGCAGGTGATATCATCGCTTCCATTTATGAACATCACCCGATAAAAACCAGGAACTTCCCCTTGTTTGACAAGGGGTGCCGATTCACGGATGATACCGTGCTGACAGTGGCGGTGGCCGATGCCATTCTTTACGGCCGGTCCTATGAAACATCGGTCCGGGACATCGGGCAGCGCCATCCTTATGCCGGGTATGGCGGCAGTTTTATCAAATGGCTGCATGCACCGGATCCTCAGCCTTACAACAGCTGGGGAAACGGGGCTGCCATGCGGGTCAGTCCGGTGGGGTTCGCATTTTCCACGGAAAAAGAAGTAC
>CALGAJ010000001.1 GCA_937951975.1 uncultured Desulfotignum sp. | reverse complement strand
GTCTTGTTCAAACTGCTCCAGGTCCGTACCGGGGCCTCCATCGACCGGATCATTGCACAGCTGGATCTTCTGGCACACCAGATCCAATCAGACCGGAACAGGCCGGAAAATGCCCCGGCCACCCGCCCTTCCCCGCCGGACTGTGACCCGCAGGATACGCCCGCCCGGATGCCGGATCCCCCGCCGGCCTATGCAGCTCCGGCAGCCCCGGCCCCGGATCCGGGTCATATCCGGGAAACCGCTGTAGATCCTCCCGTTGAGCCCCCCCGGACCTGGGACGGGTTTCTGACCCGGATCGAAACCCAGATGCCGTTCATCCATGTACTGCTGACCCGGGGACAGATCGCTTCGGAAACCCGGGATACGGTGGAGCTGCATCTGTCCGGCTGCACCCAGTTTGACCGGAAACGGCTCAAGGACAAACAGGAAGAACTTGAAAAGCACTGCCGGAAATTTCTGGGAAAAACACTGAAGATCCATGTGGCCTCCCAGGCCCGGCCCCTTGCTTTGGCTGCGGACAAAGCAAAAGAAACCAAGGCCATGCAGACTGCGGTCAATCACCCCCTGGTGCAGCGTGCCAAAGAAATTTTCAATGGTGAAATCATTAATATGTAACAATGACTCAGGAGTTTAGACGATGAAAAATATGAACAACATGATGAAACAGGCCCAGAAACTGCAGAAAAAAATGCTCCAGGCCCAGGAAGAGCTGGCCACCAGAACCGTGGAGGCTTCGGCCGGCGGAGGAATGGTCAAAGTGGTGGCCAACGGCAGCCAGAAAATCGAATCCATTGTTCTGGAAAAAGAGGTGGTGGATCCCGATGACGTGGAAATGCTCCAGGACCTGGTCATGGCCGCGGTGAACGATGCATTGAAAAAATCCCAGGAAATGATGTCCGCTGAGATGAGCAAACTCACCGGCGGAATGAACATCCCGGGTCTGTAACCTCTGTGAACCATTATCCGGATGCCATTCTCAAGCTGATCTCCAGTCTTTCCACACTGCCGGGAATCGGCCGGAAAACCGCGGAGCGGCTGGCACTGCACCTGCTGCATGCCCCGGATCACGAAGCCTCGGCCCTGGCAGCGGATATCATTGAACTCAAACGGTCCGTGCAGGTCTGCACCACCTGTTTTTCTCTCAGCGACCGGGAAATCTGCCGGATCTGTGCGGATCCGTCCCGGGACCACGGGGTGATCTGCGTAGTGGAAAATCCGGCCGACCTGGCCGCCATTGAAAAATCCAGGTCATTTCCTGGATGTTACCATGTGCTGGGCGGGGCATTGTCTCCCATTGACGGCATCGGGCCCGATGATCTCCGTTTAAAGGAACTTTTCAACCGGGCCGAACCCCGGCAGGTCCGGGAGATCATCATTGCCACCCGGACCAATGTGGAAGGGGAAGCCACCGCCGCCTACATTCATGAGCGCCTGAAATCCCGGGGCGTCATTCTCACCCGGATTGCCTCCGGGGTGCCCATGGGCGGAGACCTTCAGTATGTGGATCCTTTGACCCTGCAAAAAGCCATGGAAAAACGATATGACGTCTGAATTTCACACCCTGGATGATATATTTAAATGCAAGATGTGCGGCCAATGCTGCATGGGATTTGGCGGCACCTATGTGACACCTGACGATATTGTGCGCATCAGCGCGTATATCCAGGCAAATCCGGATGAATTTATCCCCCGGTACTGCGACATGACCGGTGCCGGGCCCGTGCTGACCCAGGGTCCGGACGAACGATGCATTTTTTTTGATGAAAAAATCCAATGCACCATTCATCCGGTAAAACCCAGGATGTGCCGGGCCTGGCCGTTTTTAAAAACCGTGGTGACCCATCCGGAAAACTGGGATGCCATGGCATCCGCCTGCCCCGGCATGGTCCCTTTAGTTCCCCATGCCGATGTGGTGCGCATTGTCGCGGATCACATCGAAAAAAGAGGGTTCTGACATCTTTTGGGATGACATCCCACCGGCCGGCTGACCGGTCTATTCCGTATATCCGTTCAACCACCAGTTGTCCCACCGGGTTTCCAGAATATCAGCAGCCATCTGATTTCCGATGTCGGTTTTCAAACGCTCTCTGATCACTTCCAGCCATCGGTCCGGAAATGCGGCACCCGTGTCTTTGAGTTTTTTTAATTCCAGAATGAACGACAGCTGATCCGCATCTTTTGCCAGCCGGGCCTCCAGGGTTTCCCCGGCATTGAATTCCGCCACAAGGGCAACGATGTCCGAACCAAAGGGCAGATCCCGGACCAGGTGGGACAGGGCGGCAGCCTCATCCACCCGGGCGTAGTTTTTCTGCACATAATTGAAATCCCCGGTTCTGGCTTCCGCCATATCATGGACCAGGGCCATGGCGGTCAACCGCTCTTTGTCCACCTGGGGCACCATCCGGGCCATGATCCAGCAGATAAATGTCGTGGTGAAACAATGGTCTGCAATACTTTCTTTTCCGTTTCCCAGAAATGCGTATCCGGACCGTTTCAGATCCTTGAGCATCCGGGCTTCAAACAACAGGTCTGCTATCTGCTTCATGGGGTCTCCATCTTGGGCTTGACTTTTGGCCGGAAGGCTGTACAACTACACAATTTAATTTTAATTTCCGATCAATAAAGGATAATCAGTGACCTTTGTCAAACTGTTTTTAACCGCTTTTTTCTGGGGCGGGACCTTTATTGCCGGCAAACAGCTGGCTGGACAGGTCTCCCCTTCTTGTGCCGCTTTTTTGCGGTTTTTCATTGCATCGATTTTTCTGCTGCTGCTGACCCGGCGCATGGAAGGCCGGCTACCTCCCATCCGGTTCAACCAGCTTGTCTGGATATTTTTGTCCGGTCTGACCGGCATTTTTGCCTATAACCTGTTTTTCTTCACCGGCCTGAACTTTATCAATGCCAACCGGGCCTCTTTGATCATCGCCACCAACCCGATATTTATCAGTGTATTTTCAGCGCTTTTGTTCAAAGACTCTCTGACTCCCGGCAAAATTCTGGGGCTGGTGCTGTCGGTGAGCGGGGCCATGACCATTATTTCCAACGGACATCCATGGATTTTATTCCAGTCCGGTATCGGAGCCGGGGAGATGGCCATTTTAGGATGTGTGGTGTCCTGGGTCTCCTATTCGCTTCTGGCCAAACCCATGATGACCACCCTGTCCCCGGTGGCAGCGGTCTGCTATTCGTCTGTGGCCGGGACGGTCATGCTGTTTTTTCCGGCCGTGCATGACGGACTGTTCCAGGCCCTGCCCGGGTATACCCTGCAGCACTGGGCCCAATTGTTCTATCTGGGATTTTTCGGGACCGTGCTGGGATTTTTCTGGTATTACCAGGGTATTCAGAAAATCGGCCCCACCCGGGCCGGCATTTTCATCAACTTTGTCCCTGTCAGTGCGGTGGTGCTGTCATTCATCATTTTGAACGAACCCGTGACATGGGCCCTGGCCGTGGGTGCGGCCCTGGTTCTGTCCGGTGTCTATCTGACCACCCGTCCTGCTCAGACTTCCCCATAAAAGGAGATTTTCACATGTTCACCTCTGCCATGGTCAAATCCCCGTGTCAGAATCTGGTCAACGGCATCCGGTGCAGCGATCTGGGCATACCGGATTTTACACGGGCATGCCGGCAGCATGCAGGCTACATTGACGCATTGACGCGCTGCGGTCTGTCTGTGACGGTGCTGGCACCCGATAACAGGTTTGCCGATTCCACATTTATCGAAGATACCTGCCTGGTCACGGAAAAATGCGTGGTCATCACCCGGCCCGGACACCTGTCCCGACGGGGAGAAACCCGGGCCGTGGCCTGTGCCATGCAGCAGTTGGACCGGCCGGTCATGGAGATCACCTCACCGGGCACCCTGGATGCCGGGGATGTGATGCAGGTGGGCCGTCATTTTTATGTGGGATTGTCCGGCCGGACCAATGCCGCCGGGATCCGGCAGCTGGCACACTTTCTGGGAACTTATGGATACACCGTGTCCGTCATTGAACTGACCTCGGTGCTTCATCTGAAAACCGGGGTATCTTATCTGGAAAACAATTGTCTGCTGGCCTGGGGAGAGTTCATCACCCGGCCCGAATTTTCAGATTTCACGATTCTTCCGGTGGATGATTCCGAAGCCTATGCCGCCAACAGCGTGTGGATCAATGACCGGGTGCTGGTTCCGGCCGGTTTTGAAAAAACCCGATCCCTGATTGAATCCCATGGCTATGACACCCTTGCCGTGGAAGTGTCTGAATTCCGGAAACTGGACGGGGGTCTCAGCTGCCTGTCTTTGCGGTTCTGATGCGTTGTTGAAAAAAAAAGATGCCGGATATGCCTTGAAAACAATCAAAGGCACATCCGGCATCCATGCAACCATCCATCTGCAAATGGTTGTTTAAATCCGACGCCTAATCCTCTTCGACAACGATGGCGTCTTCTTCACAAACTTCCACGCAGCTTTCGCAGCCCATGCATTCTTCAGCGTTGACCGGCACGGATTTGCCGTTCTGCATTTCAAATACTTCCACCGGGCATACGTCTACACATTCTTCACAACCAACGCATTTGGATTCATCAACAATCGGGGTAAAAGCCATTTTTACAGCCTCCTGAAATTAAATTAAAAATCATTGCTTTTGCAATTATAACGCCATTTTTCAACATCAATTTTTCCTACAACTGATTTAAAAAACGCTTTTATACCATGTCCTTTCCTAAAATCAAGCTTTTTATGGTTTTAATGTCACCCGGCATATCAGCAGACCGCTGCCGGGCAGGTTCAGCTTTTTTTCCAGGTCCGGACCCTCAACCTTCTGCACCTGGATCCGACCGGCCCGGGCACAGGAATCATCCATGCCGGCCAGCGTGTCCCAGGCCTGTGAAACGTCCATCGGCCCGTATGCCAGGGTGTTCAGCAGCGTGAACACCCGGCTGTGCCAGTCCGGCTGATGAACACACCCATCTTCATGCACCTTTATGCCATCAATGTCAAGGGCATTTATGACCCGGGTCCCATTTGCCGCAACCGCGTCAAACACTGCGCCGCTGGTGGTCACCAACACCCGGGGACCGGGTTCTGAAAACAGACGGGCCTCCCGGGCACAGGCGGCCCAGGCCCGGATCCGTTCCCGGGTCATGACCGCTCCGGGGTCCGGTCCCCGGGACTGAACGGCCGTTGATGCCGGTTGCTCCGAATCTCCCCGCAGTTCAGAGAACAGAACCGCCCGTTTTTTTTCCAGCCCGGCCATGGCCTGGTCAATGGTTTCATTTTCAGCATCCGTGCGTTTGGCGATGAGTGAAAACAGCAATGGATCCACCTGTTTTGAATCGTTTCCGGAGTTCTGCGGTGTCCCGGCCATTCGGGCCCGCAGTTCCGATCCAATGGCGGCCGCTCCCAGATGATCGGTCAACCAGGGATTGTCCCGGATCAGGGTTTTTAAATTATGTTCATTCCCCTGGTGCAGCGACGCCCAGTTCATCCAGGCAGAAACCTGTGACGACACTTGAGACAGGCGGGGATTCTAAAAAAACACCGGAACCGCTGTCCGGTTTTTCACCAGCGGCGCCATCTGCGGGTCCTGGTTCAGATCCGGGGCCAGGGGTAAAAACACAAATTGCGGAAAAAAAGCGGTCAACGTGGTCCGCTGAATTTTATTAATATGGGAAAAAGGGAAAAAAAACACCTCCATCAGTCTGCCTCCACTTTCTGATCATGAACCGTCACCCCCATGGCAACCAGCTGATCCCTGAGTCGGTCCGCTGCGGCCCAGTCTTTATTGTTCCGGGCCGCCTGCCGTTGACGGAGCAGCTCTTTCACCTGCTGCGAACAGGTGGGTTGGTGATTGAATTCACACACCTGAAAAATCCGGTCCATTTCCTGCAATCCCGCCAGGATGCGGTCTGCATCCCGGCCGGAAATCCTGTGACGGCTGATCAGGGTGTTGATTGTCTTGATTCCGGCCAGCAGCGCGGCCAGGGCTGCGGATACCTTTAAATCATCGGCCAGGGCCGTCAAAATGCCCTGACGGATATCATACATCAGCTGATCGATCTCCCCGGGGGGCAATTCTTTGACGTTCCCGGTGCCGGACCGGAGCTGCTCCAGCAGGGCGATACACCGGTTGATCCGGTTCCGTGTGGCCCGGGCATCGGCCAGGGAGCGCTCAGACAGCATCAGACCCCGGCGGTAATGCCCGGACAACAGCCAGAACCGGATGGTGCCGTCATCATATCCCCGGTCCGCCAGCGTATCCAGGGTCAGGTCATGGATGGATGCCGCCCCCAGAGACCCGTCATACTGAACCGGATCGCAATGCAGCCACACATCGGCCAGCTCCCGGTCTTCAGCTGCCCGGGCAATGGCACGCTCATTTTCATGATGGGGAAACACCAGTTCCCGGCTGCCGGTATGGATATCAAACGATACCCCTAAAAAAAGCATGGACAGGGTAGCACACTGCAGATGCAAAGACGGCCGGACCTGTCCCCATTCGGTTTTCACACCGATTCCCCGGCGCAGTTCCGACAACCGGACCCGCTTGAACAGGGTGAAATCCCGGGGGTTCTGTTTTTCATATTCATCCAGATCCACAGTGGCGCCCACCCGGATATTCTGGATATCCATCTTGGACAGATGCCCGTATTCCGCCGCCTTTGAAATATCAAAATATACGGAATGCAGTTTTTCATAGGCATACCCTTTGTCGATCAGCTTCCGGGTCAATTCCGCCATATCACTGAAATGGGCCGACACCCGGGGAAACGCCTGGGCCGGCCGGATTTTCAGGCGATGCAGGTCCTGATGAAACGCCTGAATATACGGACGCACAAATTCCTCCAGATCCTGCCCGGCCCGGACAGCCCCGTCAATGGTGCGGTCATCATAATCCGTGATATTGATCACATGGTTGACATCCATATTATGAAACGTCAGATACCGCACCAGCAGATCCGTGAACACATACCGCCTGAAACTGCCGGGATTCAGGCGCTGATACACGGTGGGACCGCAGGTGTAAATGGAAATGGTGTCCGGTTTGACCGGTTTGAACCGCTGTTTTTTCCCGCTTCGGGTATCGAAAAGCCGCAGGGGCAATTTCTGCTGCACTGAAAACAAAGAGGTGGACAGATACCGTTCCCCGGAATCCGGGAAAATCACCACCACCACCCCTTTTTCAAGGGTTTGGGCCTCCTGGATGGCAGCCGCCATGGCCGCGCCGGAACTCATGCCCACAAACAACCCTTCTTTGACCGCCAGTTGCCGGGCCGTGTCAAAGGCCAATGCATCATCAATGTTCAGAATCTTGTCCAGCCGGGTTTTGTCATAAATTTCAGGGGTATAGGATTCCTTCATATTCTTGAGGCCCTGAATGCCATGGCCCAGAAACGGTTCCGCACTCACCATGCGGGTTGCCGGACTGTGCTCCCTGAAATACCGGGAAAGGCCCATCAGCGTTCCGGATGTCCCCACGGACGCCACCACACTGGCCGGTTTTTCCGGGACCTGGGCCATGATTTCCGGACCCGTGGTGTGGTAATGGGCCTGCCAGTTGGCCGGATTGTTGTACTGATCCGTAATGAAATATTTTTCCGGATTCTCCCGGGCCAGGCGATAGGCTTCTTCGATGGCGCCGTCCGATTCCAGGTGCTTGGGCGTCAGAATGATTTTCGCTCCCCGGGCTTTGAGAATCCGCTTGCGCTCTTCACTGGCATTTTCCGCCATGGTCAATGCCAGACGATATCCTTTCACGGCGCAGACCATGGCCAGACCGATGCCGGTATTGCCCGAGGTGGCTTCGATCACGGTTTTGTCTTTTGTGAGCCGGCCGGACGCCTCGCCTGCCTGAATCATATACAGCGCAGCCCGGTCCTTGACAGAACCGCCCGGATTCATGTATTCAAGCTTGGCAAACATCCGTACCCCCGGATTCGGATTCATCTGCTGAATTTCCACCACCGGGGTGTTGCCGACCGCATCTAAAATTGTCACTGTCATAAGGGTCCTTCCTGGATCACAACCGGATTCCAGCTTGACTTTTACACCATAAGATGGCTTTATACAGTAATTTTAACCCCAGCGCAATTGGTTACCAGGTGTTTCATGGGCGGTGTTTTCCTATTTAAAAATCAGCAATGGTCTGAACCGGTGCAAGGTACTGTTCTGCGTGTGATTTGCATTTGGTGCTGCTGTCTGGTGTTCTTGTCCGGCGGTATATCCGCTGCAAACCCGATCCAGGATCCAGAGACTGTCGTCTGGAACCTTTCCGCAGACACGGTGGCGTATGACCGGCACACCGATGTGTATACCGCCCAGACAAACGTGGAGATCATTGGTGGGAAAACCCGGCTGGAAGCGGATTATGTGGAATTTTCAAATACCACCAAAGACGTATCGGCCAAAGGTCATGTAAAAATGATCTCCGGCGGGGACGTGATCTCCTGCAACGCCATGCAGGTCAATCTGATCACCGAAACCGGGATGATCGACAAAGGCACTGTCTTTATCCAGGAAAACCATTTGTATCTCCATGGGGAACAGATCCGGAAAACCGGAAAATTCACCTATGATGCCCGAAAAGGCTCCATCACCTCGTGTGACGGGGACACCCCGGACTGGAAAATCACCGGCAAAGATGTCAAAGTGACCATCGAAGGATACGGATTTGCCAAAGATACGGTTTTCTGGGCAAGAAATATGCCTGCGCTGTATTCACCGTTTCTGGCATTCCCGGTCAAAACCCAGCGGCAGTCCGGTCTGCTCATGCCGGAAATCTCCACCTCCGACCGCCAGGGCTTTGTCTATGAGCAGCCGTTTTTCTGGGCGATCTCCCCGGAAAGCGATGCCACGTTTTACACCGGATACCTGTCGGACCGGGGTCTTAAAATAGGCGCGGAATACCGGTATGTCATGGATGAGGTTTCCAAAGGTATCTGGCAGATGGATTTTATGGATGATGACAAAATCGATGACGGCACCTCCGCCACCAAAGATTACCGGTTCGAAAGCACCCCCCAGCGCACCAACACCGACCGGTACTGGCTGCGGGGAAAAAGCAACCAGGCCCTGCCTTATGAATTTTCCGCCCGGCTGGATGTGGATGTGGTGTCGGACGCGGATTATCTGCTGGAGTTTCAAGACGGACCTTCCGGGTACGACACCAGCGACCGGATATTTGAAGATGAATTCGGCCGGGATTTGGACGAATACAATAACAAGGTTCGAAAAAACAGTCTGGCCCTTTCCCGGACCTGGGACAATTTTGCTTTGAACTTCCAGACCTTGTGGTATGATGATGTGATTGCCCGGCAAAAAGACAGGGATGATACCACGCTTCAAACGCTCCCCGGTATTGAATTCGGCAGTTCCCGTCTCAATGTCGGCAATACCGGTATCTATTACCGGCTGGATTCGGAATTCCGCTCTTTTTTTCGTCAGGATACCATCGATACCGCCGCCGGCCAAAGAGAAACAGCCAAGGTCAACGGCCGGCGTCTGGATATGTATCACCGGTTTTATTATCCTGCCAGACTGGGCAAAGCGTTTTCTTTTGAACCGTTCATGGGACTGCGGGGCACGGCCTATCATACGGACAGTTATACAGACATCAATGGACAGGAAGATCCGCTCAGGTTTCGGGGGCTCTATGATCTCGGCGGGGAACTGTCCACCCGTCTGAGCCGGGTTTTTGCCGCAAACACCGGTTTTGCCGACAAAATCATGCACCAGGTCACACCGGGCATCAGTTACCATTTTCAGCCCTACGAAGATCAGGAAGACCTTCCGTATTTTGACGCTCTGGACGATATTGAAGAGACCAACAGGCTGACCTGGTCGTTCACCAACCGGTTCATTGCCAGAAAATCAACGGCCGGACCGGACAACACCATACAAAACAAATACCGGGAACTGGGATGGATCAAACTGTTTCAGGATTACAGCATCAAAGATGAACGGGACAATGGTGAAGCCAAAGGAAGGCCCTGGTCCGATATTAAACTGGATGCGCGGGTTTATCCATTTTCTTTCTTGTCTTTGAGAACGGATCTGGCCTGGTCCCCCTATGATTATCACTTTAATGTGCTGAATTTGAACACCACGGTCACCACGCCCCGGGGCGATGCCGTCACCACGGCATACCGCTATTCGATGGACACCAGGGAGACCTGGTACACCCGGTTTGACCTGCGGATCACCCGGTCTCTGACCGCGTATCATTCCTTTGAAAAAAATCTGGCGCGTGACACCACCATTGAAACCCGCACCGGTATCCGCCTGAACAGCGCCTGCTGGGCCATGGGACTGGAACTTCAGGAATCCGACATGGACCGGCGGATCGCGTTCATGATCAACCTGAAAGGGATTGGAGAGTTTGGTTCACAATGACACATGGATTTCACTGGTTTGCTCTGCTGACAAGAAGCAATTTTGAACAAATGGTCTTTGACCAGATCGCCCGGAAGAAAATGGATGTTTTTTTACCCAAAACCAAAAAACTGAGCCGCCGCAAAGACCGGAAAAAAATAATTGAAATCCCGTTGTTTCCCGGGTATCTGTTTGTCAAATCCACGATGGACCCGGCCTGTCAGCTGACGGTTTTAAAAACACTGGGTGCCGTCCGGTTCCTGGGAAACCACCAGGGACCGATACCGGTGCCTGAACCCCAGATTCATTCGCTGCGGCTGTTAACGGCAGCAGAATGTGATCTTGTCACCGGTCCCTGCTCTCAACTGACCCAGGGGGATCCGGTCATGGTGATGGAAGGCCCCATGGCCGGCGCCAGAGGGGAATTTATCCAGTACCGGGGCAAAGGCAGAATCGTTATAAAAATTTCATTGCTGGGCCAGTATGCCGGCGTGGAAATTGATGAGAGCCAGGTGGAAAAAATACCGGGCCATCTGGCATAACTCCTTGACTTTTTATTTATTTTTAAATATTCAACTAAGATGCAACTTTTCATAATCAAAATAGAGGGTGTATGAACAAGCTTGAATTGATTTCCGCATTGAAAGACCGGACATCACTGACCAAAGCAGAAGCGGCGGAAGTGGTAAAGATATTTTTTGACGCACTCTCCGATGCGTTCATCAAAGGGGAACGTGTTGAAATCAGAGGATTTTGCAGTTTCCATATCAAAGAATACAAAAGCTATATGGGTCGGAATCCCAAAACCGGTGACAAGGTAATGATTCCTCCCAAACGGCTCCCGTTTTTCAAATGCGGCAAAGAACTCAAAGAACGGGTGGATTTTTAGCCCCATGCTTCAGACAGCTTATGTCAGTTCATAAAAATGTTTTCCCCACCGCCCTGTCGGAACTTAACCGGATCACTGAAACCCGAAACATTCCCAATGCGCTGCTTTTTATGGGAAACCCCGGTTCAGGCAGGAAACAGGCAGCTCTCAGATTTGCCAAAGCGATCAACTGTACCGAAGGAAAGAAATCTTTCTGCAATGCCTGCCGGTCCTGCAGAAAAATAAATGCGGCCCAGCATCCGGATATGATTGTGGTCACCCCTTTGGATTCCCGGAAAACCATCACCATCTCCCAGATCCGGCAGATCATTGCTCAAACAGGGGCCCGGCCCCATGAAGCCGCATTCCGCATGGTGCTGATCACGGATGCCGACCGGATGAACAGCCAGGCCCAGAACGGATTGCTCAAAGAACTGGAAGAGCCCCCTGAGAATACCTTTTTCATTCTCATGGCCCGGGACCGGTCCGCACTGCTGCCGACCATCATCTCCCGATGCCGGTCATTACGGTTTCCCCCGCTGTCAGGACCGGCACTGGCTGACCATCTTCGCGGGCAGTATCACATCGATGCACAATGGGCCGGCATTGCCGCTGCCACCGCCGGCACGGATCAGAACCTGGCGGCGACGCTGGTCCACCCGCCTGAGGATCATCCGCCCAGGACCAAAGCAGATTCCAGTGCCGGCAAAGCATCCGGTATTGACTGGCATGTCACCCGGCCCTGGCTGATCCGCCAGCTGTGTGACCTGATTTCCGGATCTGCCTCTCAAAAAATTCAAACGGCCCTGGGGTTGTCCGGATTTTTAAGCCAGGACCCGGACGGGGTGAATCCCGGCCTGGCCGTCATGAGAACGTTTTTCAGGGATCTGTGTGTATTCCGGCATGCGCCGGATAAAATCCTGAATCGTGACTGTTCAGACCAGTTTCAAAAGCTGGCCCCGGACTTTAACGACAAACAGGCCCTTTTCTGGATGGATGAACTGCATGAAACTGAAAAACGGCTGGCATCCAACAGTGCCATCCGCATGACCCTGGACCGTTTCTTTTTGAAACTGATACATATTTAAGGAAAATTTCAATGACCCATGTAACAGGTGTTCGATTCAAACCGGCCGGCAAGATTTATGATTTCGACAGCCGGGAACTTGCCCTTGAAATGGATGACCGGGTGATTGTTGAAACCGAACAGGGCTTAGGGTTTGGTGTGGTGGTAAAACCGCCGGAGGAAACCGATGCCGGCGACAGAAACCTCAAACAGGTCATCCGCATTGCCACCCGGGATGATTTTGTCCGGCGGCAGAAACTCATGGCCCTGGAAGCCGAGGCCCATGCGTTCTGCAATCAGTGCATCAGCAAACTGAATCTGCAGATGAATCTGTTTTGTGTCGAAAGCACGTTTGACAGAAACAAGCTCACTTTTTTTTATACGGCGGACGGCCGGGTGGATTTCAGGCAATTGATCAAGCTGCTGGTCAAAGAATACAACCTGCGTATCGAGATGCGCCAGGTGGGAATCCGGAACCTGTCAAAACATTATGGCGGTATCGGAAAATGCGGACGGGAATTCTGCTGTTCTTCATTCATGCACAATTTTGAACCCATTTCCATCAAAATGGCCAAGGAGCAGGGCCTGTCCTTAAACCCCACCAAAATATCCGGGGTTTGCGGACGGCTCATGTGCTGTCTGACATTTGAAAATCAGACCTATCAGCACTTGAAAAAAAAAATGCCCCGGATTGGAAAACCATTGACTCTGACCCAGGGCACAGGCAAAGTGATCCGCCAGAATATTCTCAAACAGACGGTCACCGTCAGAATGGACGACAACACGGAAATCGAAGCCGCATTGTCTGACATACGGCCGGCCGATTAACCCCGCCCTGTCATCGTGAGACAGGGCAGTAATGACACAGGAAGCGCCATGGAAACACCTGCACAGTTTTTCAGCACCCCCATATATTATGTTAATGCCAAGCCGCATTTAGGACATGCCTACACCACCATTGCCACAGATGTGGCCACCCGGTTCAAGCAGATGGACGGATATGACACCTATTTTCTCACCGGCACGGATGAACATGGAGACAAGATTGTTCAGGCCGCGGACAAAGAGCAGCAGAGTCCCCGGGAATATGTGGATAAAATCAGCCGTCTGTTCCAGGACCTGTGGCCCCGGCTCAATGTGGCAAACAATCAGTTCATCCGCACCACCCAGCCCGACCATATCCGGGTGGTGGAACAGCTGCTGACCCGGATTCATGACCAGGGGGACATCTATTTTTCCAGCTATGAAGGATTGTACTGTTTCGGGTGTGAACGATTCTATCAGGAACGGGAGCTTGTGGACGGCAAATGCCCGGACCACGGGGTGGCACCTTCCGCCATCAAGGAATCCAATTATTTTTTCAAAATGAGCCGATATCAGGACTGGCTGATCGATCACATCAAAGCCCATCCCGGATTTATCCACCCGAAGCAGTATGAAACCGAAATTCTCTCATTTTTAAAAGAACCTTTGGAGGATCTGTGCATCTCCCGGCCCAAATCCCGGCTCACCTGGGGAATCACCCTGCCTTTTGACGAAAATTTTGTCACATATGTGTGGTTTGACGCGCTGACCAACTACATCTCGGCCCTGGGATATCCGGACGGGCCTTTGTTCAAAAAGTTCTGGCCCTCGGCCCGGCATTTTGTGGCCAAAGACATCATCAAACCCCACGGCATCTACTGGCCCATCATGCTCAAGGCGGCGGGCATCGACATATACAACGGGTTGAATGTCCATGGATTCTGGAACGTGTCCGGCAGCAAGATGTCCAAATCCATCGGCAATGTCACGGATCCGGTTGCCGTCACCGACCGGTACGGGGTGGATGCGTTCAGGTATTTTCTGATGCGGGAGATGGTGTTCGGACTGGATGCCAACTTTACCGAAGATGTGCTGGTATCCCGGATCAACTCGGATCTGGCCAATGACCTGGGCAATCTGTTTTCCCGGGTATTGTCCATGAACCTGAAATATTTCAAAGGCCGGGTCCCGGACCCCAATGGGGCGGATTTTCCCGATCTATCCCTGGAAACAGATGCGCAAACGACCATTCAACAATTCAAAAACGCCATGACCGCGTATGAATTCCACAAAGGGGTGGAAGCGGTCTGGGGACTTGTCTCCCGCATGAACAAATATATCGATACCCATGAACCCTGGGGCCTGGCCAAGGACCCCAGACAACATCCCCGACTGGAATCGGTCATCGGAAATCTGCTGGAAGGATTACGCACCGTGGCCTGCCTGATCTATCCTGTAATGCCGGAGACCAGCACCAAAATGCTCCGGGGATTGTGTATGATCCTGCCGGAAACCGGTTTTTTTCCTTTGAAAGAAATCGGAAAATGGGGACAGATGTCTGCCGGGGCCTGTCTTGAAAAACCGGACAGCCTGTTTCCCCGGGTGGATGTCCCCAAAAAACCCAAAAATTGAGACATTGTTATGCTTAAAGGCACTTTGGAGCGGACCACATTCAGACAGGGAAATTCCTGGCGCAGACAACAGGCATCCTACCTGCTTGCCCAAAGGAAAAAATCGTTTATCCAAAAATGGGGCAAACCGTTTCTGGTCTTCTGCCTGATTATCGGGGCTATTGCCGGAGGATGGACCGTTTTCACTGTTTTTTTATCCGGTTCCAATGACATGGAACAAACCGCTTCAACGGTTTCCACGCCTGCATTGAAAAAACCGGTCCCTCTGACCCTGCCCCAGATCAGGGAAATGATCCGGGATGAGGATCTGGTGAACGCGGACCGGAGCGTTTTTCCAATGGAAACCCCCCAGGGCATTGTTCAGGTGGCGACATATCTGGACGGGAATCTGACCGGATTTCTCAATGCCACCCTGGATCACCTGAAAACATTGACCCGGGGCAAGCCCACACAGATCGCCATGGTGGTCATGGACGGGTATCAGGGGCACATCCTGGCCATGGCCGGATTTGATCTGGAAGACAAAGATGCCAATCCCTGCACCCGGGCCGTGTATCCGGCTGCCAGCATATTCAAGATCGTCACGGCGGCTGCGGCCCTGGATGTGCTCGATTTTTCTCCTCAAACCCCCCTGTTTTTCAACGGCAACAAATACACCTTGTACAAACGGCAGCTCAAGGATGTAAAAAACAAATACACGGTCAAGGTTTCTCTTGAAAACGCATTTGCACAATCCATCAACCCGGTTTTCGGCAAACTGGGTCAGCAATACCTGGGCCGGGAACACTTATCCGCATATGCGCAGGCTTTTGGATTCAACCAGGCCCCGGACTCGGACCTGGTGTTTGACACCGGACGGTTTCATGTGGAAGACAATGAATTCCATCTGGCGGAACTCGGATGCGGATTCAATCGGGACACCCTGATCTCTCCGCTGTTCGGGGCCATGATGATCACTCCGTTGCTCAATAAAGGGCAAACCGTTGTGCCGGCGGTGATCAGTCATGTCACAGATGTGGATGGGAATGCCATTTACCGGCATACGCCGATCCGGTCCGTCACCGCCATGACGGCAGAATCCGCATCTGCCATGATGGGCCTGATGGAAAAAACCGTCGTCCAGGGCACTGCCAGAAAATCCTTTGGGTCTTTTTCCCGGGACAATGTATTGTCCAAACTGGCCATCGGCGGGAAAACCGGCTCTTTGTCCAATCGGGAACATACCATCAAATATGACTGGTTCACCGGATTTGCCAAAGAAAAAAACGGGCCCCGGGCCATCACGTTCTCCGTTATGGTGGGACATGGAGAATACATCGGCACCCGGGCTGCGTCCCATGCCCGATCCATCATAAAACAGTATTTTACATCTTCCGCATCAGCCGGCTGATCGGTGTCTTCAGGCACTCTTTTTTTTTAAACGGATTCAATTTCAATCACCTAACGGAGGTTTTATGCTGCCCCGGATGTTTGTTGTTTTCAAACAGATCTTTGTCCGGGTTTTCCACCATATCCAGGTGGGAAAATCCCTGGACCAGGTTTGTGCAAATACCCTTGTGCTGTTTCCCCGCATGCCCAATTGCCTTTGCTGCGGCATCTGTGCACTGGTCGCTTTCAAAGGCCGGACGTCTGCATCTGAACAAACCGGTACACTGCAAGACGGGATCGACCATCTGTCCGCCCTGATGACGGAATCCGATCCTGAATCCTTTTTTTCCGACCCGGACCGGTTCTGCCCGACAGACGACATGTTAACCCTTATCTGGGAATCCGGCCGGGCCTTGAAACAGGAAGCCGCATTTAACTCCCTGTTTTTCGACCCCGCGCAGATTCAGGCCCTGACCCGGATGGCGCATACGGTTTCTGAAATCATCGCCCAGTGGCAGGAACGGTTCACCCGGACAAAACCAACCCTGCCGCCCCGGACCGTGGAAATCATCTCTGATCGCCTGGAAAAACTCAAAGACATCCACTGGTGCCTGGAGAAAGAGGTGCTGGGCAATATTTCCGCCATTACCGATCTGATGCCGCCCGATCTGTTCAAAAGCAACCCGGCCGATAATCTGAAGATCTTTCAGCGCATCAATGCCGTGCTCAACAGCATGGACCGGCTGGAGGTCCGGGGACGTGATTCCGCAGGCATTTCCGTGCTGTTCACCCTGAATTCATCTGAATTCAACCGGTTCAAAGCGTATCTTTCCAAAGCCGGACTGTCCGGCCTTTTAAAACAACGGACCAATCGGGACATTCTGACCAACAACTGCATCAACCTCAATGACCCGATTTCAGACAACCCCGACCAGACCGCCATTTCGTTTGTTTATAAATTTGCCGCTGAAATCGGAGCATTAGGGGACAATATCGCATTTATCAGAACCCAGATTCGAAACGACCTGATTCTTCAGGCTCTGGCCGGATTCAATTTTGACACCCTCTCGGTGAGTGCCCATACCCGATGGGCCTCTGTCGGAGACATCACGGAAGCCAACTGCCATCCTGTGGACAACACCCCGGCGGACAAGGAGATCCAGACCACCGGAATCATACATGTATGCCTCAACGGGGATATTGACAATTATCTGGAACTCAAGACCGAATATGAAGCCCTGTATGACAAAATTCATCCCCAGATCAATACGGACACCAAACTGATTCCCTTGCAGATCCAGCATTATCTGAAACAGGGCGCATCCATTGAAGACGCGTTCCGGCAGGCGGTCAATGATTTTGACGGATCCCATGCCATTTCCATGCACACCGACCTGGCCCCGGGCAAACTGTTCCTGGCCCAGAAAGGCAGTGGGCAGGCAATTTTTGTGGGAATCGCCCCGGATCGCTACATTGCCGCATCTGAACTGTACGGGGTCGTGGAGGAAACGGTTGAATACATCAAGCTCAACGGGGGTGAATCCGGCCAGATCGTGATCCTGGACCAGAAATCCCCCGGCGGCCTTGACGGGATTCAATCCTTTTTCTATGACGGACAGATCCTTGAGATCACCCGGGCGGATGTGAGAACCAGTCAGATCACAGCCCGGGATATCGACCGCCAGGGATTTGCCCATTATTTTTTAAAAGAGATCAATGAAGCGCCGGTTTCCGTGGAAAAAACCCTGGAAAACACATTTTTCAGAAATCCGGAGTCCGGGCTTCTTCAAATCCGACTGCCGGAATCCGTCATGCCCGGGTTTATTCAGGCGGACCTGGTATCCGGAAAACTGAAAAAAATCTTTTTCATCGGACAGGGAACTGCCGGTATCGCCGCCCGGGGCTGTGCGGATCTGCTCAACACCTATCTGAAAGATTCTGCATGCGATATCCGGGCGTTGAAGTCCTCTGAAATGTCCGGTTTCTGCATGAATGAATCCGACGACTCCGACACAGCCATGTCCAACACCCTGGTGGTGGCCATCAGCCAGTCCGGCACCACCACGGATACCAACCGGACCGTGGACATGATCCGGGCGGCCGGAGCCCGGACCCTGGCCATTGTCAACCGCCGGGACTCCGATCTCACCTTCAAGGTGGACGGGGTGTTCTACACCAGTTCCGGCCGGGACATTGAGATGTCAGTGGCCTCCACCAAAGCGTTTTACGCCCAGCTCACCGCCGGTGCGGTACTGGGTCTGTACATGGCCGGGATCACCGGAGCCAGATCGGCGGAATACATCACCCGGGAAATTCAGGAACTGCAAGCGATCCCGGACAAAATGCGCACGGTTCTGACCCTGCAAGACGAGATCCATGCATCGGCTGACCGTGTGGCCATTTCCAAAAACTACTGGGCCACGGTGGGGTCCGGCGCCAACAAAACCGCTGCCGACGAGATCCGCATTAAACTGTCTGAACTGTGCTACAAAACGATTTCTTCAGATTACGTGGAAGACAAAAAACACATTGATCTGTCCTCTGAGCCGTTGATCCTCGTTTGCGCCGCAGGGACAAGGGAAAGTGTTCGAGCGGATATTGTGAAAGATACCGCTATTTTCCATGCCCACAAGGCAACACCCATTGTCATTACCACCCAGGGCGAGGACCGGTTCGACCTGTATGCGGCGGACGTGTTCAAGGTCCCTGAAATCAGCGAACCTTACGCACCGATACTCAATACCCTGGTGGGACATCTGTGGGGTTATTATGCCGCCCTTGCCATCAATGAAGGGTCCCGGTTCATGTATGAATGCCGGACCCGGGTCCAGGAAATCCTGGATGAGTACATTGCCCAGGGCCATAATGAATATGAAGTGATTCTGGAAAAAAAATTCAGGGAACATATTGCCGAATTTTACAATCGTTTCACAAAAAAACGACGGGAAAACGGATTTCCTTCCGCCATGGGGCTGGACAATGTCACCAACATCACGCTGCTGCTCAAATATCTATCCGGAAGGCTGCCGGTATCGGACTTTGAAATCGATTTTCTGACCAAAGGAACGCCGGGCAACATGCTGGACACGTTTTTCAAGTACCTGCACCGGTCCATCAACAACATGGCCCGTCCGGTGGATGCCATCAAGCATCAGGCCAAAACCGTGACCGGGGGCACCAGCCGGATCAAGGAGACGTTTCAGGGTCTGGTGTTTGACGAGCTGGCCCGCCATGATATTCAGATCTCCCAGATCACCAACAAAAACGTGCTGGTCATCAAACATCTCCAGGAAGTGATCGCCCGGGTCAACGGCGGGCTGCTGTACCGGATCACCGGACTCAACCTTCTGGGGGACGTCACGCCCGAGACCCGTATCCATGTGTTGGAAAAAACCGGCATCCTGGTCAATGAAACCTCCCGGGTGGAAACCGATCCCCAGCTCAAAGGCACCAAGAACATTATTGTCCGGGAAGGCAATGTCTACATCGGCAAAGGCCGGAAAGACAAAAAAAACATTCTGGTGATCCCGGTTTTGTCCGCATCATCGGACACGTCCAACATCATTGAATATATCCTGTCTTTGAACGTGGATTTCAAACCCTCGGGATCCGTCTCTCTGCTGAAGAAAATCAAGGCATTGGGCGGCAAATATCCCCGGCTCAAGGACTGGATTCTGGAAAGCGAGAACATCATGTGGGATGACAAGTTTCTCAATCTGGTGCCGGTGGAAACTTTGTTCGGAGAAACTGCGGAGCAGGTGGTGGCGGCCATCATCAAAAAAATCAGATGATCGGGGCCTGATATCTGTTACAGGGCGATCCATGTTCGTTTTCGGATTTTTGAATACAGGGTGGCCCCCAGCAGAATCATGCAGAAAAGCAGGTGCAGCAGATCCAGAAAGATAATCATGGTGTGGGAAAAATATACGCCGGACAGGTTTTTCACCACCATGACACTTCCGGTGACAGCCAGGCCGGCCAGACTGACAAGCTTCACCCAGGCCATGCCGGTCAG